>CBRGMI010000330.1:0-2174 GCA_967797495.1 uncultured bacterium | reverse complement strand
CACCGGCAGCTCCGTCGAGCGCCCCATCCCGGTACAGGCTCTGGTCCGCGACACGTTCATCTCGGGCGCCGCTCCGAGCCCGAGCTCCGACGTTCGGATCGGCCCCTCGCCTCCCGCAGAGCGGACCGTCGTCAGCCTCGAGGACGTCGTGAAGGGGATCGCCTTCCCCTTGGCGCTGCTGCTCATCGTGGGGGCGTTCCTGCTCGTGCAGGACCGTCTCGACCGCCGCGATCCCAGGCTCGCGCTCGCGCCGGTCGGCCCTGACGTCCTCGACTTCGCGTGACGCCGTGGGAACCGCGCGGACGAACGCGCGCCCTCGAGCGAGCGAGCTCGTCTCCCTCGCCGAGCGGATGGGCTCCCTGGGAGCCGTGCGGTGCGGGCTCGTCGCGCTGGTCCTCGTCTTCGGCCTCCTCTCGAGGGAGACCATGGAGGTGTCGCCGGCAGACCTGACCATCGTGTCCGCGGCGTACCTCCTGCTCGTTCTGCTGACGCCGTGGATCGTCAGGCGACAACCCCGCAACCGCGCGCAGTGGGTCATCGCGCTCGGCCTGTTGGTCGACGGCGTCTATATCTCATGGGCCACCTACGCGACCGGCGGAACCCTCAGCCCGCTCCGATTCCTGCTCCTCGTCCACGTCGTCGCCGTCACCCTGCTCGCGTCCTATCGCACGGGCCTGAAGATCGCCGTGTGGGATTCCCTGTTGTATCTGGTGGTCCTGTACGCCCAGGCTGCGGACCTCGTGCCGGCCCACGAGTCCCTCGCCGGCGGCGTGGACCTGAAGACCGCGGCGCTGCAGCTGATCCCCCTGTGGGCGGCGGCGCTCGTCACGGCGACCTGCGCGGCGGCGAGCGACCGCGAGCTTCGAGCCCAGAAGGTCGACCTCGAGGAGCTCTCGGCCGTCGTTCGGGACCTGGACGCGCGTGCGTCGGCCGCCGAGATCCCCGAGATCCTCCTCGATGCGCTCTGTCGCGTCTTCGGCTTCGGTCGCGGGGTCGTGCTCGCATCCCCGGAAGGCGACCTGTCGCTCGTGGCCTACCGGGGGCCGGGCGACCCGCCGGACCTGCCGCCGGGGCGCGACCTGATCACGGAGCGGGCCTGGAACGAACGGCGGGTGCAGCTCGCGTCCAAGCTCGACCCCGAGTCGGATCCACGCCTCGCCGCGCTGCTCCCGGGAGCGAGGAACATCCTCGTCGTACCTCTGCTCGTGGACCGAGGGTTCCGGCTGGGGGTTGTCGCGGTCGAGCATCCGAGCCCGCGGGGTCAGATCAAGCGGTGGGTGGTCGTGCTCGTGGAGCAGTTCGCCAGCCATGCGGCCCTGACCCTGCAGAACGCCTGGTTGTTCGACGAGCTCGAGCGCAAGCTGGAGGAGAACCGGGCTCTTCAGATCCAGCTCCTGTCGAAGAACCTCGATCTCGAGGTCAAGGTCGCCGAGCGGACGAAGGAGCTCACGAAGAGCCTTCGGAAGGTCCAGAGCGTCGACGAACAGCGACGCCGGCTGCTGGCCCGCCTCGTCCACGCCGAGGAGGACGAGCGCAAGCGGATCGCCGGCGATATCCACGACGATCCCATCCAGAAGATCGTGGCCACGAGCATGCGGCTCCAGCTCATGCGGCACCAGCTGTCCGATCCCGAGCAGCTCGAGGTCCTGGACAAGCTCCTGTCGACGGTGCGCAGCTCGATCGAGAGCCTTCGCCACCTGATCTTCGAGCTGCGCCCTCACGCCCTCGACGAGGACGGCCTCGGGCCCGCCCTGCAGGACTACCTCGAAAGCATCGAGGCCGAGTTCGAGTTCAAGCTCGAGCAGCGCATCGAGAAGGAACCGCCCGCCGAGCTCAGGGTGCTCCTGTACCGCGTAGCGCAGGAGGCGATCACGAACATCCGCAAGCACGCCCACGCTCGGCGCGTCGACGTGCTGCTGTCCGACCAGGATGGCGGGTTCCTGGTTCGCATCGCCGACGATGGTGTGGGGTTCGCGGCGACGGACACGTTGCAGTCGGCCAGAGGCCATCTCGGGGTCTCGGCGATGCGCGAGCGCGTCGAGATGGCGGGCGGCTGGTGCCAACTGCGAAGTCTGCCCGGCGACGGCACGACCGTGGAGTTCTGGGTTCCCGGCGTCGCCCCCCGAGCTCCGGAGCTATCGGGGGCGGATGACGACGAGGGCTCCGTCGAGCGC
>CBRGMI010000329.1:0-2174 GCA_967797495.1 uncultured bacterium | reverse complement strand
CCCGGCGAACGGGTCGTGCTCGACGGCTCGTCGCTCGAGGTTCCCGCGGGGCAGAACGCCATGATCGCGATCGACTCCCAGCGCTTCGTCACGATCCGCGGGTTCGAGATCACGGGGTACCGGAGCGACGTGTCCGGGCACGTGCCGATCGGGATCCTGGTGACGGGCGCCGCCAACCACATCCGGCTCGCCGGCAACGTCGTCCGCGACATGGGTACGACGTTCGAGGGCCGCAACGGCGGGGACGCGCATGGGATCGCCGTGTTCGGCACCGCCGGCGACCATCCGATCGAGGAGGTCGAGATCGTGGACAACGAGCTCGCGAACCTCACCCTGGGTTCGTCCGAGGCGCTGGTTGTGAACGGCAACGTGAAGGACTTCCGCATCGAGGGCAACAAGGTGCACGACACGAACAACATCGGGATCGATGTGATCGGCTTCGAAGGCACCGCGCCCGATCCCACCGTCGACCAGGCGCGCGATGGAATCGTGCGCGGCAACGTGGTGTGGAACGTCGACAGCTATGGGAACCCCGCCTACGGCAACGACCGGAGCGCGGATGGCATCTACGTGGACGGCGGCCGCGACATCCTGGTCGAGGGCAACACGATCCACGATGTGAACATCGGCATCGAGCTCGCCAGCGAACACGCGGGTCGTTCCACCCGGAACATCACGGCACGCAACAACCTGGTCTACGATTCGACGGCGATCGGGATCGCGATCGGCGGCTACGACCGCCGCAGGGGGAGCACCGAGGACTGCGTCATCCTCAACAACACCATCGTGAACACCGACGGCGTCGAGCTGCTCGTGCAGTTCGACACGCGGGACAACGTGATCGCGAACAACGTCATCGTCGCAGGTCCACGGCATCTATTCGTCGAGAACGACTACCGCGAGAACGTCGGCAACGTCCTGGATCACAACCTCTACTTCTCCGTCGACGGGAGCTCCACGGGCACGTGGCTGTGGAAGGGCGTCGGCTACCACGACTTCGATCGATGGATTGCCCGGTCTGGTAACGACCGTCACTCGACCTTCGCCGACCCGGGGTTCGTGGACGCGGCGGCGCACGACTTCTCCATCCGAGCCGGCTCGCCCGCCGTCGACGCCGGGGCGTTCCTGGCCACGTCGGGCTCGACCGACCTCACGGGGGAGCCTCGGGCGCAGGCCGGGGGGATCGACCTGGGAGCGTTCGAACTGGCGGCGCCCCCGCCCTCCCCCACCCCTTCGATCTCGGGGCCGATCACGTACGCGGGTGACCTCACGTGGGAGTCGGCGAGGAACGGGTGGGGGCCACCGGAGATCGATCTGAGCAACGGGGAGCGCGCACCCGACGATGGAGGGCCGATCCGGATCGGGGCATCGGCTTTCGACCACGGGATCGGGGCGCACGCACCCTCGCGGATCGTCGTGGACTTGGAGGGCCGGTGCTCGCTCTTCCTCGCCGACGTCGGCCTCGACGAGGAGGTGGGAGATCGAGGGTCGGTGGTGTTCGAGGTGTGGGGCGACGGCGAACGTCTCTCCGTGAGCGGCATCGTGCGGGGGCCGCAGGCCGCAGTCCCGATCGCGGCCGACCTCCAAGGCGTTGGGCGGATGAGCCTGGTCGTGTCGCCCGGCGGAGACGGGAATGCCTTCGATCACGCCGATTGGGGGGATGCGCGCCTCGCCTGCTCGGGCTGAGCTCGGTCCCTGCCCGGCTATCGGTCCGCGTTGCCCGGCGAAAGCGCCGCGAGGACCTCGCCCATCGTCGGCTGCGCGTCCACGCCGCCGAGGGCCCGGGTCGAGAGCGCGCCGCACGCGTTCGCGATCGCGAGCGACCGCTCGAGCGGGTCGCCGGCGAGCATCGAGGCCAGGTACCCCGCGTCGAACGTGTCCCCGGCGCCGGTCGTATCGAGCGTATCGATCGTGGGAGCGGCGGCGCGGACGAGCCGTTCGCCGTGGGCCGCGACGGCGCCGGCGGCGCCGGCCTTCGCGACGACGACGCCGGCGCGTTCGGCGAGCGCGAGGACGGCGTCGTCGAGCTCGTCGATGCCCGCGATGCGCGAGGCCTCGGTCGCGTTCGGGAAGAAGACGTCGATGTGGCCGAGGAGGTCGCGCAGGCCACCGTCCCACCGCCCGGACGGGTCCCAGTTGGGGTCGACCGAGGTGGTGGCGCCCCCCGCCCGAAC
>CBRGMI010000328.1:0-2175 GCA_967797495.1 uncultured bacterium | reverse complement strand
TGGTGTTCGGGAGCTACGGGAGCACGATCTCGGAGCCGGCCGCCGAGGCGTCCGCACGCCGCGACATGCTGTTCTGGGAGACGGGCGCGGTGGGTGAGATGACCGGCCGCGGCGCCGGCCAGCTCGTGTTCCGGGTCGCGCCCTCGGGCGCGATCCTGGGCCGGAACGCGATCGCGTTCGTCGCGGACGACTACGCGCCCGTGCTCGGCGTCGATCCGGCGACGCTCCGGTACGCGGTCACGCTCGTGGACGACGCGTACGGGCGTGCGGTGGCACAGGGCGCCCTCGACGAGCTCGCGGCGCGCGACCTCCACCTGGTCGGGAGGTTCGGCTACGACCCGCGGGACGTGAACATGCACGCGTTCGTCCGCGACCTGGCGGCGAGCCGGCCGGACGTCGTGTTCGTCTCCGCATACCTGCACGACGCGATCGCGATGCGGCGCGAGATGGTGCGGCAGGGCCTCGACGTGCTCGTGGGGATCGGGACGTCCTCGAGCTACTGCATGCCGGCGTTCGGCTCCACGCTCGGGAAGGACGCGGTCGGGCTGTTCGCTTCGGACAAGCCCGCGTCCGGCGCGCTGAACGTGGAGGGTCTCACCCCCGACGGCCGGGCGCTGTTCGAACGCGCACGGGCCGCCTACACCCGTCGCTTCGGGGGCGAGATGACCGCGGCGGCGCTCGCCGGCTTCTCGGGCGCCTGGGCGCTGCTGCACGACGTGCTCTCGATCGCCGCGCGGCCGACACCGTCGGCGATCGCGACGGCCGCGAACGCGGTCGACCTGCCGCAGGGCTCGCTTCCGAACGGCAGCGGGCTGCGGTTCGGCGAGCCCGGGACGGTGACCGCCGGCGCGAACGTGCTCGCGAGCAGCGTGGTGTGGCAGTGGCAGGCCCCCGGCGAGTACGCCGTGGTCTGGCCGCCGCGCTACGCGACGAGCCCGATCGAGCGGCTCGACCCCCTGCCGTGACGGTTCGGTCGCGCGCGCTCGGGGCCGGCCTCGCCGTCGCCCTCGTGTACGCGGCGACCGCACTCCTGTCCGGACGCCTCAGCCCCCTCTCGCGCGGGCCGCTCCTGGACGGTCTCGCGCCGCCCACGGCCTATCGCTGGGTCAGGCCGCCCCCCGAGCTCGCGGCCACCAACCAGGAACCCACCCCCGGGAGCTTCACGGTCAAGCTCGGGAACGGCGGGAGCAAGACGGCGGTGTTCACCACGGACGACGCCCAGGTCACGGTGATCCTGCCCGAGGGGTCCTTCGCGGACGCCGAGGGACAGCGCACCGTCGAGGTCACGGTCGAACCCATGCCCGGCGCGACCGCCCACCCGGACAACCCGCTGCACGTCGTCGGCAACGTCTACCTGGTCGAGGCGACCTACCAGCCCTCGGGCGACGCCGCGAGGCTCGCCAGCGTCTCGACCGTGGTCCTGGTGTACCCCCTGCTCGCGAACGACCACGGCAGCCACTCGATCATCTGGTCGAGGTCCGGCGAACGATGGAAGGCCCTCGAGACCGACGACCTGCCGAGCATCCAGCAGGCCGGCGCGGACATCGACGAGCTCGGCTACCTCTCGGTCGCCGGACAGCCCGCGTCGCCCACCGCTGGGTCGGGCACATCCGGAGGCGGATCGTCGGTCGCCACGATCGCGATCGTCGCCGGGTTGATCGTCCTCGCCGTCGTCGCGGCGGTGCTGTTGCGAAGGGGCTCGCGGCCTCGAGACCGGGAGCTCGAGCAACGGCGCCGGCGGCGCCGTCAGCAGACCTGAGCGAGGAGCGGGAAGGGGTTCACCGCCGACCCGATGACCGAGTAGCCGTACGGGCTCACCGGCCAGTCGGACGGGATCACGTTGGGGTGCCACTCGAAGTGATCGTGCGGCGTCGATGTGTCGCCGGTCGCGCCCACGTAGCCGACGACCTGTCCGGCCGAGACCTGCCCCGTGAAACCGGGTTGCACCAGGTGCGCGTTGTACGTGTAGCCCAGGTCCCCGTAGACGTTGACCGAATACCCGCCGAGGGTGTTCGAGCCCGCCTGGGCGTACCCGTCGAACGTCGCTCGGATCGGCGTGCCCTGCGGGGCGATGATGTCGTTGCCCGCGTGCGGGTGGTACCCGCCTCCGTACCGCGGCGCGCCGAACCCGTCGTACACGGCGCGGGGTTGATCGACCGGGCACACCGCGAAGAC
>CBRGMI010000327.1:0-2219 GCA_967797495.1 uncultured bacterium | reverse complement strand
GGCCATGGCCCTCAGATCGCCCTCGAAGTCCTGGCGATCGGCGGTCTCGGCAAGACAGAAACGCATATAGACGAGGATCGCCACGGGGGCAGCCTACTCAGCTTTCGACCCCACCCTCCCGATCCTCGCGGATCCTGGCCGCTGCGCGCGACGAGAGGCGCCGTGGGTTCATGAGGATCGTCAACCGTCTGGGACGCGTCGGCAGATGTTCCAGAGCGAACGTCGTTCTCGAATGACGGCCTCACATGAACACGCGCACTGGGCGTAGCCTCGGATCGTGGGCCTTGGGCTCCGGGCCGGGCGCGGGACGAACCTCGCGCAAGCCATAAGTCCTGTGGACGGGCTCGCGATCGACTGGATCGAAACCGGCTCATGGCGACCGTATCAGCGCCGAGTCCCCTCCCGATCGCAGTCTGGCTGGCGGAAGAGGCTCGTCAGTCCTGTGCCGCTGTCCGGCGGGAGCGCCATCCGGAACATCACCATGTCGCGGGCGCGGATGCCGTTCTCGACCACCGCCATCGGGTAGGTATCGAAGTAGCCCTCGCGAACGCCGGCGAACCGGAAGCCCGCCTTCCGGTAGAAGGCGATCGTGCCGAGGCTGCAGTCGGAGGTGCCGACGGTCAGATGCGAGGCGCCGGCTCGCGTGCATCGATCCGCGATGGCCCCGATGGCCACCCGCCCGAGCCCGCGACCGCGGAAGTCCTTGGCGAGCGCGATGTTCCAGATCTCGACCTCATCGGCCTCGCGAACCAGCACCGCGACGCCGACCATCCTGTCTGCGCCGTGGATCTCGAGAAGCTCCCCGCGGTCGAGGTAGTCGCGCATGTGGTCCTCGGCGTCGTCCGCCTCGAGCAGGAGCGGTAGATGTCGCTCGCGATCGAACGGAGCCGGGACAAGGGAGACTTCCGTCACGTCGAGGGGACTCTACAGACCGCCAACCCCATCGTGCCCTCATCGATGGCGTCAACTCGGCGTCGCGTCGGCGTTTCCCGGACGCGACGTCCCGAGCGGCGCCCTCGCATCCGGCGGGCGAAGGGCCACGCGCTCAACGAACGAGCTTCCCCTCGGCCCCGCTCGCACCGCCTGGTGCAACGCGCTCCCCTCGAGGAGCTCGGACCAGCTGAGGAACCAGACGGTCCAACCGTCTCCCCACGTGCCAGCCCGCAGGCTCCCGGTGATCGACACCGGATCTCCCAGCACGGCGAGCTGGTAATAGGTCCTGGCGTTCTCGGGGGACAGGTTCACGCACCCGTGGCTCACGTTGGCGAACCCCTGGTCCCCCACCGACCAATAGGCATCGTGCAGGAAGTTCCCGGACGCGGTGAACCGAACCGACCAGGGAACCTCGATGTCGTAGCCGGGTCCGACCATCTCCTCGGGATTGGTCTTCGCCATCGTGAGGTACGTGCCGTTCGGCGTGTCGTCGCCCGGCCGTCCGGCGCTCATCGGCCAGGTCGCAAACAGGTGCTTGTCCCGGTAGATCTTCACGTGGTGCATCTGCGTGTTCGCCACGGCGATGAGCGATCGGCCGATCACGAAACGCTGGGTGAGGGTATGCACCCCATACACGTGTGGGGAGCCCTCGACACCGTCGAGGTGGCCGACGAACCGCACCCTGGTGTGCGGCCGCCAGTACGTTCTCGGCCGGAAGTAGAGCGTCTGATCGCCGTCCCAGTACCAGGCGCCCACCACGTGCCTGGAGCTCTGGATCTCGAGCGAGCGCTCCACCGCCCGCTTGTTGCTGATCGGGGAGCTGAACGTGAGGATGATCGGCATCCCGACGCCGTACGTCTTCCGGTACCCCTGGAAGATCCTGGTCGAGAACGTCCGCGAGGGTGCCAGCGTCCGGAACGTGCTGCGCTCGGTGACCGTTCGCCCGGCGTCGTCGGCCGCCGTCGCTCGAACCGTGTAGCGGGTGTTGGTCTGCAGTGCCCACCTGCTGTGCCACGCGGTACCGCCGGCCCTCGATCGGCCCTCGACCGGATCACCCGAGGCCATCGCGGTCACGCTGGTGATCGTGCCACCCGAAACGGTCACGGAGATCCCGGCCCCCGGCTCGGCCCTCTTCGAGCCTTCCCTCGGCGTGATGGACAGCAGCGCGTCGCTGGCGCTGCTGTGGGCCGACCCTGGTGCCGATGCGACGGGTGCGGGTTGCTGTTCGGCGGCCGGGGTGCGCTCACAGGCGGCCTCCGTCAGAGTCAGAACCGCCACGACGGCCA
>CBRGMI010000326.1:0-2224 GCA_967797495.1 uncultured bacterium | reverse complement strand
CGGGTCCGGAAACGGGGCAGGGCCTCGACGGCGACGACGCGGAGCGTCTGCAGGTCGGCGAGCGGCTGGAAGGCGAGCTCGACGGCCCGGCGCTCGATGATCCGCGCGATCTCCTCGCGCGGGTCCCTCTCAAGGGACGATCCGTTGCCGTTGGAGGACCCGTCAGCCTCGGAGATGTCGGCGATGGCCTCGAACACGCCGTCGACCGCCTTCGGGGAGAGCCGGGTCCCCCCCTCGGCCGTGCCGTGGATCGCGCTCAGGATCTCCTCGTTCGATGCGGTCTTCCCCACGTAGCTCAGCGCGCCCGCCCGGATCATGGCCAGGACGCTCTCACGGTCCTCGACCGCGGACAGCGCGAGCATCCGCGTGGAAGGGCTCAGCCGGGCGATCTCGGCCGCCGCCCGCGGCCCGCCGCCGGGCATCCGAACATCGAGCAGGGCCACGTCGGGGAGCCGCCATGCCGCGAGATCGATGGCGCCCTGCGCGTCCTGAGCCGAGCCGACGATCTCGAGTGAGGGGTCGGATTCGATCACACTTGCCAACGACTCGCGGATGGCCTGTTCGTCGTCCGCGATCAACACCCTGATCCGATCCACCCTGACCTCCGGTCCGAGCCGAGACGTTCGTCGAGGGGCATGCGGCTCGCCTGCGCCGAGCTCGCCGCAACCCTGTTCCAGGTATCGGCGAACCGAGCTCGATGCTGCAGGTTGGCCCCCGCCCCCTCTTCGGAACGAGGACGAGCGATCCAGGGCCGGCATCGAGCGCGGACCGATGGTCGTACACACCCGGCGAACGCAACCGCGCCGACGGCCGAAGGTCGCAGGTCGTTCGAGGCCACGAGGGTCTCGAGGACTACGTGAGGATGGACAGCCGCAGCCATACGTTCCCCGATGCGGGCCGGCCGATACCGGATGCAGAGGATTCGCCCCACCGACGCGAGGAGGCCCGAGTTGGCTACAGCAGAGCGCATCAAGGTGCTGGTTGCGGATGACGAGGGGACCGTCCGGGAGGTGCTGGAGGCCCTCCTCGGCTCGGAGCCCGAGATCGACCTGATCGGCGCGGCGGCCGACGCCGAGACCGCGATCGAGCTCGCCTGCAGCAAGCATCCGGACGTTGCGCTCGTGGACGTGCACATGCCGGGGGGAGGAGGACCCCGAGCCACGCGCGAGATCCTTCGTCGGTCGCCGCCCACCAGGGTGGTGGCGTTGTCCGTACACGAGGACGTCTCGACGGTGATGACGATGCTGCGCGCAGGCGCCGTCGGCTACGTGGTGAAGGGCGACTCGACCGACGAGATCCTGTCGGCGATCCACCGGACCGTCGAGGGCAAGACCAGCGTCCCCGAGCGCCTGGCCGCGCCGGTCGCCTCGGCCATGCTCGAGTACATCCAGGGGCGACGCGATGCATCTCGGACCCGGCAGCTCCAACGCGAGCGTGTGGAGCGAGCGATCGAGGATCGCTCGTTCAGGATCGTCTTCCAGCCGATCTTCGATCTCGAGAGCGGCCACAGGGTCGGGTTGGAGGCGCTCGCGAGGTTCTCGGACCTTCCCGAGCGGCCACCGAACGTGTGGATCGCGGAGGCGGAGGCGGTCGGTATGCTCCTGGATCTGGAGCTGGCCCTTGCGAAGACCGCACTCGATCAGCTCGAGACCCTGCCCTCCGATACGTACCTGTCCCTGAACCTGTCTCCGGAGACCGCGGTGTCCGAGCGCGTGCGAGGCCTGTTCGAGGCCGCCGACCCGAGCCGCATCGTGGTGGAGTTGACCGAACACGCTCCGGTCGCCGACTACGACGAGCTTCGGGAGTCGCTCTCGAGTCTGCGTGAGCGGGGCGTGCGCCTGGCGATCGACGACGCGGGGGCCGGCTTCGCGAGCCTGCGCCACATCGTCCGGCTCGATCCGGACATCATCAAGCTGGACATCACCCTGACGCGGCGGATCGAGAAGGATCCGGTGCGCCAGGCGCTGACGGTCGCCCTCGTGTCCTTCGCCAAGCAGGTCGGCGCGACCGTCGTCGCCGAGGGCGTCGAGACCGAGCTCCAGCTCGAGGCGCTCCGGCAGGCCGGGATCCGGTTCGTCCAGGGCTTCCTGCTGGGCGCACCCGGGCCGGCGCCCGTCGCCGACCCCGATCAACCCTTGGAGGAGTTGTGCCGATAGATCAACAGGCCGGATCAGCCACGCGGCCGTGCGTGCGCTGACGGATGGACGGACGGTGGGCGGATGAG
>CBRGMI010000325.1:0-2230 GCA_967797495.1 uncultured bacterium | reverse complement strand
AGCGACTTGAGCCTGTCCCGAAGCTCGGCCGCCTGCTCGAAGTCGAGGCGCTTGGCCGCCTCCTTCATCCGCGCCTCCAGTTGGAGGATACGCGACTGGAGCGCCGCCGGCGACTCGAAGGTCTCCGCCGCCGGTTCCTCCACCGGCACCGTGTAGTAGTCGCGCTCGTAGATCGTCTGGAGCAGTTCGCGGATCGAGGACTTGATCGATTCCGGCGTGATCCCGTGCGCGTCGTTGTAGGCGCGCTGCAGTTCGCGCCGACGCTCGGTCTCGCGGAGCGTGGCCGCCATCGAGGCCGTGACGTGGTCGGCGTACATGATGACCTCGCCGTTGACGTTGCGCGCCGCCCGCCCCGCCGTCTGGATGAGCGAGGTCGCCGAACGGAGGTAGCCTTCCTTGTCGGCGTCCAGGATCGCCACGAGCGACACTTCCGGGATGTCGAGCCCCTCGCGCAGGAGGTTGATCCCGATGAGACCGTCGAACTTGCCGAGTCGGAGGTCGCGGATGATCGCGACCCGGTCGAGCGTGTCGATGTCGGAGTGCAGATAGCGGACCCGGAGCCCGAGCTGCTGGTAGTACTCGGTCAGGTCCTCGGCCATCCGCTTGGTCAGCGTCGTCACCAGGACACGCTCGTCGCGATCGGCCCGGGCCCGGAGCTCGCCGAGCAGGTCGTCGACCTGGTCCTTCGCGGGCCGGACGGTGATGCGTGGATCCATGAGCCCCGTCGGGCGGATCACCTGCTCGGCGAGCGTGGCGGCCGCGAGATCGAGCTCGTAGGGGCCCGGCGTCGCGGAGACGTAGATCGTCTGGCCCGTGAGCCGCGTGAACTCGTCGAACGTGAGCGGCCGGTTGTCGAACGCCGAGGGCAGCCGGAACCCGTATTCGACGAGCGCCTCCTTGCGCGACCGGTCCCCGTAGTACATGCCGCGGACCTGCGGCACGGCGACGTGGCTCTCGTCGATGACGACCAGCGCGTCCTTCGGCAGGTAATCGATCAGCGTCGGCGGGGCTTCCCCCGGCCGGTGTCCGGTCAGGTGACGCGAGTAGTTCTCGATCCCGTGGCAATAGCCGAGCTCGCGCAGCATCTCGATGTCGAAGAGGGTCCGCTGCTCGAGCCGCTGCGCCTCGAGCAGGCGGTTGCGCTGGCGGAGGAACGCGAGCCGGTCCGCGAGCTCCTCCTGGATGGTCTCGAACGCGCGCGCGAGCTGGTTCGCCTCGGTGACGTAGTGGCTCGCCGGGTAGATGTGGACCCGGTCGACGCGCTCGAGGACCGCGCCCCGGAGCGGGTCGATCCGCGAGATCGCGTCGACGACGTCGCCGAAGAGCTCGATCCGGAGCGCGATCGAGTCCTCGTTCGCCGGGAAGACTTCGACCACGTCGCCCCGCACGCGGAACGTGCCGCGGTGGAAGTCGTAGTCGTTCCGCTCGTACTGGACCGCGATGAGCCGCCGGATGATCTCGTCCCGGTCGATCCGGTCGCCCTCGCTGAGCTCGAGGTGCAGCCCCTGGTAGGTGTCGGGCTCGCCGATGCCGTAGATACACGAGACGGAGGCGACGACGATGACGTCGCGCCGCTCCAGGAGGGACTTGGTCGCCGAGTGGCGCATCCGGTCGATCTCGTCGTTGATGAGGGCGTCCTTCTCGATGTACGTGTCCGACTGCGGAATGTAGGCCTCGGGCTGGTAATAGTCGTAGTACGAGACGAAGTATTCGACCGCGTTCGACGGGAAGAACGCCCGGAACTCGCTGAAGAGCTGGGCGGCCAGCGTCTTGTTCGGCGAGATGACGAGCGTCGGCCGGTCCACGTTCGCCACGACGTTGGCGATCGAGTAGGTCTTGCCCGAGCCGGTCACCCCGCGCAGCACCATGTGGCGGCGGCCCTCGCGGACGAAGGTCGTGAGCGCGGCGATCGCCTGCGGCTGGTCGCCACTCGGCGAATACTCGGAGGACAACCGGAACACGTGTCGGGCTACTTCAGGAGAGCGTCGGCACGGCGAGAAGATACTTGCGCCACGAGTCGAGGAGCGAGTGCGCGTGTGGGTGTCGCAGCATGTGCGTCGAGAACACGAACTTCGGATGCACCGGCTCGCGGATGAGTCGCATCCCGACCTCGTCGGGCAGGCGATTGCCTTTCCGCAGATTGCAACGCAGACAGGCCGCGACCACGTTCACCCAGGTCGTCTCGCCTCCGCGCGAGCGGGGCACGACGTGGTCGACGGTCAGCCGCTCG
>CBRGMI010000324.1:0-2237 GCA_967797495.1 uncultured bacterium | reverse complement strand
CCCCGCTCGAGCGCATGCTCGACCGATCCTCCCGAGAGCCGTGCGGCCAGGTACCCGGCGTTGAACGCGTCCCCCGCGCCGACGGGGTCGAGGTCCCGGCGGGGAGGGGGCCGATGCTCGACCCACACGGTCGCGAGCGCCGCGGCCCCGTCGGCGCCGCGCTTGAGTACCACCTCTCGCGGACCCAGATCCCGGCATCGTTCGGCGAGCGAGCGGCCGCCGGGTCCGCCGACCAGCTCGACGAGCTCAGCCTCGCCGCCGATCAGGACGTCGGCCCGTTCCACGAGCGGTCGGATGAGCTCCCGCGCGCGGTCGGATCCCCACAAGCCCCGGCGGAGGTTCGGGTCGACCACCCGCAGGCCGCTCGCCCGTTCGAGCAGCGCGATCGCCGCGCGCTGGGGGCCCTCGCCCAGCATGGCCGTGATGCCGGTGACGAGCACGGCCGAGGCTTGCCCCACCGGCACCCCCTCGAGGTCCTCCGGCTCCAGCGCGCTCGCCGCCGAGCCCGCTCGTTCGTAGATCGGCGGGCCGCCCATCGTCTCGCGGAACATCGATCCGGTCGGCCGCTCGGGGTCGCGGCGGACCCAGCGAAGGTCGACGCCGTGCGCGCGCAGCTCCTCCATCACGAGGTCCCCGGCGGCATCCGTGCCGAGCCGGCTCACCCACGCGGCGCGCAAGCCGAGCCGTACGAGCGCGACGCACGCGTTGCTCTCGGCACCGCCGTGGGTGACGAACGAGACCGGGCGTCCCAGAGTCGGCCCTCGCACCGCGATGATCGAGCGCATCGTCTCGCCGAGCGCGATCACGTCCGGGACGGGCGTCACGCGTCTCCTCCCGAGAGGTCGACGGCCCGCCGGGCGCCGTCCGAGATCCGTTCGAGATCGGATCGCGTTCGCGGCGCCGCGTCGCCGGCGAGCGCACTCCCGAGGCCGACGCACGCGGCACCCGCTGCCAACCAGCGAGGCACGTCCTCGATGGCGATCCCGCCCGTCGGGATGAACCGGACGTCGGGGAACGGTCCCCGCAACGCACCGATATACCGAACCCCTCCCAGGCTCGCCGGGAACAGCTTCACGGTGCTCGCGCCCGCCGCGACCGCTCCCAGCACCTCCGTCGGGCTGAGCACGCCGGGCACCGTGGGCACGCCGAGCTCCCGTCCTTCGCTCACGATCCGCGGGACGAGCCCGGGCTCACCAGGAAGGCGGCGCCGGCGTCCGCGAACGCACGCGCCTCCTCAACGGTGCGGATCGTCCCCGCCCCGATCGGCGCTTCCACCTCGCGAGCCGCGGCGACGGCCTCGAGCGCTCCGGGCGTGTCGGCGGTGATCTCGATCGCGTCGATCCCGCCGGCCCGCAGCACGTCGACGACGGTTCCAAGGTCGCAGGGCTCCCGGTAGCGGACGATCGCGAGCACTCGGTCGTCTTCGAACGGGGACACGTGCCCTCCCTTGTCTTGACTGGGGAGCCGGGCCGAGCGTAGCATCCTGCCGAATAGTTAGGAAAGTTTCCAAACTCTTTCCGGACTCGAGGGGGCGGCACGGCCGATCACACGTTCGCCACGGGGACGCCGAGCCTGCTCAAGGCGATCAACGAGCGTTCGGTCCTCGAGTTCGTCCGTCAGATGGGCCCCGTCTCCCGCGCCCAGATCGCCCGGGACAGCGACCTTTCGAAGCCGACGGTGTCCCAGGCGCTGGCCGCGCTCCTGGGCGCGGGGATAGTTCGTGAGGCTGGGCGTTCGAGCGGCGGGAGGGGCCCCGCCGCCGTCCTGTACGAGCTGAACCCGCGGGCGGGGTGGGTCGTGGGGCTGGACGTCGGCCGGGACTTCGTCCGCGCCGCGATCGCCAACCTGGCCGGCGAGATCGTCGCCCGCCGCGACGAGCGGGCCCGGGTCCGAAGTCAGCGCACGTTGATCTCGCAGATCGGCGAGATCTCGCACGCGCTCGCCGCCGAGGCCGGCGTGAAGTGGAAGCAGGTCACGTTCGCCACGGTCGGGAGCCCCGGGGTCTTCGATCCGGTCACCGGACACGTTGCCCTCGCGCACGCGCTCCCGGGTTGGGGGCGGAGCGGTCTCGCGCAGGCCGTCCAGGACGAGCTCGGGACGAAGGTCGCGTTCGAGAACGACGTGAACCTGGCCGCGCTCGGCGAGCAATGGCTCGGCCTCGGCAAGGGCGTCGAGAACTTCGTCTACCTGCACGTCGGGACGGGCGTCGGCGCCGGCCTGATCCTGCGGGGCGAGCT
>CBRGMI010000323.1:0-2238 GCA_967797495.1 uncultured bacterium | reverse complement strand
GGGCGGTTGCGTTCGATCCCGAAGTCATGCGAACGGTGGACGGCGAAGGGGTCGGTCTCCTGGAAGGAACCGCGGTCCACGAGCAGCTCGACGCGCTCGCGTGCTGTCAGCTTGCCCTTCTCGTGCTGCTTGCGGACGGCGTCCTTCCTGGAGCCGTCGAGCAGGGCGGCCCGGCGCTTGCGGAGCTCTTCGATGCGGTCCTCGACCGTGCGCACAGAAGGCTGATGAAGATCCTCGGTCTTGGCCATGATCCTCGGGAGTCTAGCGGAGCGACCCTCGGGCCCGGGCCGCGTCGGGCGCGGGTCTCTGTGAGCCTCGGCTAGAGGTCGACGCGTCCGCCGGTTCGCCAGTAGCGGCCGTGATCGCGGTCGAGGAACCCCTCGTCGACGAGGTAGCGGCGGAGTGCGGCGTGGTCGGTGGAGAAGCGTGCGACGATCGCGTTGACGGTCGCCTCGTCGTAGTCCACCCCGGGCTCGAACTCGAGCGCGATCCGTCCGAGCACGATGCGTCGCTTCGACTCCTTCGCGGGCACCTCGGTCAGGCGGCCGTCGCGGAAGAACGCTCGGAGCACGGCCTCCTCGTCGTCGCTCGTCGCACCGAGCGCGAGTCCCGCGTCCCGGGGTGGCCCGACCTGCTCGGCGGCCCGGCGGAGGGTCTCGGCATCGAGCCGATAGGTCCGCCGGTCGTCCTTCAGGCGAACGATGCCGGCGGCGACGAGCCGGTTCAGGTGCCTGCGCAGCCGTGGCACGGGGAGTTCCAGGGCGTCCGCGAGCTCGGCCGAGGCCGCGTCCGAACGGGCGAGGTGCCCCGCGATCGTGAGTCGCTCGGGGTCGGCGAGGGCTCGCAGGATGTCGTCGGGCGTCTCGGCCATGTCGGTGGCTACTCCTACCATCCGCCGCATGCAGGCGACCGCCGAGCTCACTCCCGCCCAGCGCCGGACGCTCGATGGCCTGATCGGCACCGACGAACGGCCCGTGTTCGCGGTCGACGGGGTGCCTCGGGTGCGCGACAGGATCGAGGAGGCGGCCCGCGCGTTCGAGCCGCCGGAGCCGCTGTGGCTCGGCAAGTCGAATCTGAGCGACCTCCACCGCTGCCCGGGTCTGTTCGACGCGGTCCGCGCGGGTGAGCGCGCGCCGTTCGCGTTCTCGGCCCGCACGGCGGCGGGCCGGCTCGCGCACAAGGCGATCGAGCTCGAGGTGGCGGGTCGCGAGGAGCGCGATTCGCACGATCTCGTCGAGCAGGCGGCCGAGCGGCTGACCGAGGACGGCGCCTTCTCCGCGTACTGGGACGGGCTCGACGCGCTGCACCGAGACGAGAACCTGATGGACGCCGCGAAGACCCTCGAGCTGTTCCGCAGCACGATGCCGCCGCTCAGGCAGATGCGGCGCGAGCTCACGCCCTCGACGGAGTGGCACGTGCGCGTCGAGCTCCTCGGGGGGACGGTCGTGTTGTCGGGGCAGCTCGACCTGGTCCTCGGTTCGGGTCGCGGGGACGGGGCGGCCCGGGCCACGCGGCTCGCGATCGACCTGAAGACGGGACGCGCGTGGCCCGAGCACGCCGAGGACATGCGCTTCTACGCGCTGTTGCTCGGGCTGCGGTTCGGGATCCCGCCGTACCGCGTCGCGACGCTGTATCTGGAATCGGGGGAGTGGCAAGCGGAGGACGTCGACGAACGCGTCCTGGACCGCGCCGCGGACCGCGTGATCGAGGCGATCCGCGCGGCGGCGGCCACCGCCGCCGGCCGCCCGGGGACGCTCACGCCCGGCCCGTACTGCACGTGGTGCCCGCGCTCGCTCACGTGTCCGTCCAGCGCGGCCCGACAGCCCGCCTGAGGTTTTGACATTTAGCGAACGAGATGGCTTGAGCTCGTGAAGGGCAAGGCGACGACCGCCCCGGAGGCACACAGCGGGAAGGGATCTTCTTCACGTCGAAGGCGGTGGACCGGTTCGAGCTCGAGGACCCGAGTCTGCGGTGGATCGTCGACAACGAACGGGGAGACCAGGCGGCGGGGGAGTCCGCTCGCCGAGGTCTTCGATGCGTTCGCGCCCGAAGACGACCAGGCGTTCTCCACCTCGCGGGTTCCGATCAGACTCTTCGAGATCGGGACCGGTTTCGTCTCTCGATCGGAGGCTCGTCGAGTCGCTCATCGGCTGGAGAGGTTTCGCCGGGTCGAACTCGACTTCAGCGGCGTCCACGAGTTGGGGCAGGCGTTCGCCGACGAGCTGTTCCGCGTGTGGC
>CBRGMI010000322.1:0-2268 GCA_967797495.1 uncultured bacterium | reverse complement strand
CCCCGGCCCCGGTTCCGGCGCGAGCCGCCCGCGGACACGGTTCGGCGCTGGTACGCCGAGGCCCTGTGGGCGCTCCGGCGCCGCGAGATCGTTCGCGAGCCCTGGCAGACGCCCGCCGAGTTCGCCCCCGTGGTGGCCGGCGAGGTGCCCTCGTGCGCGGACGCGTTCGATGAGCTCACGCGCGCCTACGAGGACGTGCGGTACGGGGGCCTGCGGATCGACGCGACCGCGATCGGGCGGCTCGAGACGGGCCAGCGGCGCATCATGTCGGCGATCGGGAGCGGCTGAGGCTGGTCCCCCACGGACGTCGATCCGGGGCTCCCGGCTCCGACCCAGGAAAGGTTCCGGCGTTTCGATGAGTTCGGGGCCCGAACGCGGTCTCCACGTCATGCGCGAGGGTCCCTACGACCTGCACCAGGGAGGAGCGGCGTGAGGCACGGGTTCGGATCCGCACGAGGGCGAGGGGCTGGGTTGACGTCGCGGGTAGGATGGCCGGCTCCATGAGCGATCCGGCGATCGTCGTCGAGAGCCTCGCCAAGCGGTTCGGGAAGGTCGAGGCGCTGAAGGGCGTGGACCTGCACGTGCCGCCCAGCACGGTCCTGGGCATGCTCGGCCCCAACGGGGCGGGCAAGACCACCACCGTTCGGATCCTCACCACGCTCCTCAGCCCGGACGAGGGACACGCAACCGTCGCCGGCTACGACGTGGTCAAGCACGCGGAAGAGCTGAGGCACGTGATCGGGCTCGCCGGCCAGAACGCCGCGGTGGACGAGAACCTGACGGGCCTGGAGAACCTCGAGATGGTGGGGCGTCTGTACCACGTGCCGGCGGCCGAGGCGAAGCGACGCGGCCAGGAGATCCTGGAGCGTTTCGAGCTGTCGGACGCCGCCCACCGCGTGGCCAAGACGTACTCCGGCGGCATGCGTCGGCGACTGGACCTGGGGGCCAGTCTCGTCGGGCGCCCGCAGGTCCTGTTCCTGGACGAGCCCACGACCGGACTGGACCCTCGGGGCCGAATGGAGATGTGGGACGTCATCCGCGACCTGCGGACCGAGGGAACCACCCTGCTGCTCACGACGCAGTACCTCGATGAGGCCGACCGCCTGGCGGACTCGATCGCCGTGATCGACGGCGGCCGGGTGATCGCCGAGGGCACGTCGGACCAGCTGAAGGCGCGCGTCGGCGGCGAGGTGCTGGCCCTGCGCGTGGCCGATCGCGGCCGCGCGCCGGACGCGGCGGGCGCTGTGCTGGGGCTCGGACCCGGCGGCGGCAACGTCGACAACAGCACCGGCGAGATCAACGTGCCGGTCGGCACCGATGGGACGGCGATCCTGACCGAGGCAGTCCGACGGCTCGACACGGAAGGGATCAAGCTCGCCGACGTCGGCCTTCGACGACCCACCCTCGACGACGTCTTCCTGGCCCTCACCGGCCACGCCGCCGAGGAGGCGGACGGGGAGCAGCCGTCCGAAGACGGCGGCAGGTCCAGGCGCCGCGATCGCAAGCGAGAGCGAGAGAAGGTATGAGCGCGATCACCGAGACGCTCCGCACGCCCGGCCGCCTCGCGAACACGGTCTCGGACTGGTGGGTCATCACCCGGCGGAACCTCATCACGTATGTGCGGAAGCCGGACCTGCTGGTGTTCTCGACGATCCAGCCGGTGATGTTCGTGCTGCTGTTCGTCTTCGTGTTCGGGGGCGCGTTCGAGCTCTTCCTCCCGCCCAACCTGTCGTACGTCGACTTCTTGATGGCGGGCATCTTCGTGCAGACGGGGATCTTCGCCGCGACGCAGACGGGCGTCGGACTGGCCGACGACCTTCAGAAGGGCATCATCGATCGGTTCCGGTCGCTGCCGATGGCTCGCTCGGCGGTCCTGGCCGGTCGCACCGCCGCCGACACCGTCTCTGTGGGTCTCCAGACGGTGCTGATGCTGGTCGTCGCCTACCTGGTCGGGTATCGGATCCACACGAGCGTGTGGGAGGCGTTGCTCGCGTTCGGCGTGGTCGTCGGTGTGGGATACGTGTTCACCTGGGTGTCCGCCTTCGCCGGGCTGACGCTGAAGACGATCGAGGCGGTCCAGGCGGCGCTGTTCACGATCGTGTTCCCGTTCGTCTTCGTGAGCTCCGCCTTCGTCCCGCCGGAGACCTTCCCCGCATGGCTGCAACCGATCGCGCAGAACAATCCGGTGACGATCTGGGTGAACCTGGTCCGGGTGCTCACCCTCGGCGACCTCATCACCGAGAGCACCAGCAAGTTGTTCTCGGACGT
>CBRGMI010000321.1:0-2268 GCA_967797495.1 uncultured bacterium | reverse complement strand
CCGCTTCCTCTGGCCGCTTCCTCTGGCCGCTTCCCCTGGGCGTTCCCGCGGCCGCTCCGGCGGGGCCGCTCCTCACTCCGTCTACCCGGAACGTACCCCGAGCCCGACCCTCTGCGCTCGTCCGCCCCGAGCGCAGAGGCCCGCGTCCGGCTGACCTGGTCTTTGGCCCCACATCCGCCTGCCGGAGTGATCGCCGCCCATCGGACGGCTTCGCACCCTCTCCCGCCGAGGTCTCCCCCACGGGGCAGGACTTACATCTAAACCGCGCCATGCTCACCGACCAAGGGTCGGCTTACGTGGGTCGCTTCGCCCGCGGCTGGCATCGACTGCCGGGGATCCGTTCCCCGGGGCAACCACAGACCCGGACGCGAGCCCGTGGCCGAGTATAGGCCGGGGCCGCCGAGCCGAGGACACGGCCCGGGCCGCGGTGAGCAACCCCACCGCCTCGGCCCCGCCCTCCAGGAGCGCGGTGGCGCACGCTCCCCCGGTGGCGCCCGTGGTGAGCACGTCGTCGACGAGCAGGACCCCGCCCGAGGCGCCCTCCGCCTCGAACACCCCGCGCATCGCCTCGCGCCGCGCGGCGGCCCCGCGGCGAGCCTGCGGTCCCGGGTCCCGCAGGCGCCGCAGGAGCGGGACGGCCGGTACGCCCAGCCTGGGGGCGACCGCCCGCGCGAGCGCCCGGGCCTGGTCGTAGCCGCGCGCCGCGAGCCGCTGTCGGGACAGCGGCACCCACGTGATGGCGCCGGGCGTCCACGGGATGTCGGCCCACGCCTCGGTCATCGCGACCCCGAGCGCATCCGCGACGGCGTGCCACCCGCCGAACTTCAACCGGTGGATCGCGCGACGGATCGGCCCGTCGAACCCGAACGGCGCCCGGGCGATCGCGATCGCGTCGGGCGGACAGTCCCGGCACGACGCGACGGGGCGCGACGCCGGCGCCCCACATCGCTCGCACCACGGAGGCGAGAGCACCACCAGCTCCGAACGGCACGCGGAGCAGAACGGCCACGGTCCCGAACCGCACCCCGCGCATCGCTTGGGGAACAGCACGTCGAGGAACGGGGCCGGCACGCGCGGACGCTACCCCGCGCCACCGACACCCGGCGTCACGGCAGCGGGATGTCGACCGCCGCCTCCGAGCCCTTGCCGCGCCCCTTGAGCTCGACCCGCAGCGCCGCGTCGGTCCGCATCAACGGGTACGCCGTCGCCCTGCCGCGTCCGGTCACCTCGTCGACCTCGAGCTCGAGCACCTGCAGCCGACGGCCGTCGGCGAACAGCTTCAACGTGAGCTCCGCGGCGGGCTCGACGCGCAGGTGCACCTTGATCGAGTCGCCGGCGCAGTCCACCTGCTCGACGTGGATCGTCGTCCCCTCGAGCTTGACGTGACGACCGACCTTCACCGCACCACGGCGCACGGTGGCCCGCGGCCACGGGACCGAGAAGCGCCGGCCCCCGTCGTACGTCGCGGGCGTCCCGTCGACCTCGACGTCGCACACGAGCGTGTACCAGCCGGGCTCGAGCTCGGACAGCGGGAGCTCGAACGGGACGAACACGTCTCGGTGCGGGACGACGTCGAGGGTCACGGGCGCCATCGGCACCGGGCTCGACACGCCGGCCCCCAGCGTCGCGACGCGTGCGCCGCCGACCACCACCTGGTGCGGGTTCGCGTCCTCGCCGCGCAGGATGAACGCACCCTTGACCGTGGCCGGGAAGCGCTCGAACCGGGCGCGGACCGAGATCGGGTCGCTCACCGGGCGCGGCCCCCCGACACGAGGATCAGGTTCCCTGCTGCCACGAGCTCAGGTAGTCCCGCTGCTCGGCCGTGAGCGCGTCGATCTCCACCCCCATCGCCTGGAGCTTCAGCTTCGCGACCTCCCCGTCGATCTCGGTCGGAACCGGGTACACGCCGGGAGGCAGCGTCCCGCGACCCTTGACGATCCACTCGACCGACAGGGCCTGGTTCGCGAACGACATGTCCATCACGGCCGCGGGATGGCCCTCGGCCACCGCGAGGTTCACGAGGCGCCCCTCGCCGAGGAGGTGCAGGCGGCGGCCGTCCCCCATCGTGTACTCGTCCACGTACCCGCGGATCCTCCGCACGCGACCCCCCGAGAGCTCGACGAGCGCGTCCTTGTCGATCTCGACGTCGAAGTGACCGGCGTTCGCGAGGACCGCGCCGTCCTTCATGACCTCGAGGTGCTCGCGCCGGATCACGCTCGTGTCGCCGGTGACCGTGACGAACACGTCGCCGATCCGGGCGGCCTCGCG
>CBRGMI010000320.1:0-2278 GCA_967797495.1 uncultured bacterium | reverse complement strand
TCGAGGCCGGACCCGATCACGGTCCGCTGACCGGTGAGCGCGACGTGACGTTCACGGGCCGTCTCGATCACCGGTACGCCCCCGACGCGCTCGCCGCGGTGGACGTGATGGTGGTGCCGTCGATCCTGTCCGAGGCGTTCGGGATGGTGGCTGCCGAGGGCGCGGCGGCCGGCGCCCTCCCGCTGGTCGCCCGCCACTCGGGCCTCGGCGAGGTCGGCGCGACGCTCGAGGCCGCGATCGGTCGTCCGGGTCTGCTCACGTTCGAACCCGGCCCCGGGGCTGTGGCGCGTCTGGCGACGGCGCTCGATCGCCTGCTCGAGCTCCCGGCCGCGGAGCGCGACGAGCTCCGCCGGGCCGTGAGCGCCTTCGTCGGTCGCGAGTGGACCTGGGACCGAACCGCGACCGGGCTGCTCGCCGCCGCCGACCTGGACTCCCCGGATCGCCGAGCCCACGCCGACCCGCCGTGAGCTGAAGGAACCCCGGGACCATCGGCGTGGTCATACGCCGTTGAGGGTCCGAGGGCCCTTGGCCGCGTGTGGAGTCTGCCGACCGGGCTCCTCCGGTCGATCGCGGCTCCGGTGGGAATGAGAGAGGATGAAGGGGCGGTTCCTTTCGGTCCCGAGGAGGGGGGCGTCTTGAGAGACCTCCGAAGTCGCGCGGTGCGAGCCTCGTTGGCCGTCGTTCTGGCGGGGCTCACGATCGCCATCCCGGGCGCGGACGCGGCTCTCGCCGCGCCGCCTGCGGTCTCGTCGTTCACGCCGACGAGCGGCCCGGTCGGCGCTCCCGTCGTGATCAACGGCGACAACTTCACCGGCCCCGACCCGGACGTCACCGCGGTGACGTTCAACGGGGTGTCCGCCGCATTCGCGATCGACAACCCGAACAGAATCACGGCAACGGTACCGCCGGGTGCGACCGATGGACCGATCGCCGTGACGAACCCGGACGGGACGGCGACGAGCGCTGCGAGCTTCGATGTGTCGCCCTCCCCGGTCCCGACGATCACCACGTTCAGCCCCACGAGCGGACCGGTCGGTGCCTCCGTTCAGGTCACGGGGACGGGGTTCTTCGGATCGACCGCGGTGATGTTCAACGCGGCCAACGCGACGACCTTCACCGTGGACTCGAATACGCAGATCACCGCGACCGTGCCGGCGGGCGCCATCACCGGGCCGATCAAGGTGACGACGCCAGGTGGTACGGCCGCCAGCGCGACCAACTTCATGGTGTCGTCCGGAGGCTTCTCGATCACATCGTTCAACCCGACGAGCGGTGTGATCGGAACCTCGGTGGTCATCACGGGCGTCGGCTTCACGGGGGCCAACGCGGTCCGCTTCAACGGGACCATGGCGACGTTCAAGGTGAACACTCCTACGCAGATCACCGCCGTCGTCCCGGCGGGGGCGACGACCGGACCGATCTCCGTGAAGAAGCCCGGCAGCCACACCGCAACGAGTTCGACCAACTTCACCGTGATCCCGCCCACGATCCACCCGAGGACCATCACGCTCGATCTCCGCAGACATCTGGTGGCCAGGGGCCTGGTGACGGCGAACGACGGGTTCGCGGACTGTTCCTCAAACGCACCGATCAAGATCCAACGCCTGCGTGACGGGCGTTGGCGGACGGTCGATACGACGCTGACGAACACCGACGGCGTATACCGGGAGCGCATCCCGAACCGCGCGGGGACGTATCGCGCAGTCGCGATCCGGCTGGGACTGAACGACGGCGCCGACGTGTGCGCCCGCGACCGATCACCCCGAGAGCGCTACGCCGGCTAAGAAGAACCTCGGCGGGTCGGATCGACCGTTCGCTACCGCAACTCAGGCGAGCGCGGCGAGCGCGTTCGGGACCGTGGCCTCGGGCGTCACCGGCGACCAGGCGCCCGCGATCCGGCCCTGCTCGTCCACGAGGAACGACGAGCGGATGAGCCCGACCGAGGTCCTGCCGCCCCGGACCTTCTCGCCCCAGGCGCCCCATGCCTCCGCCGTCGCGTGGTCGGGGTCCGAGAGCAACGGGAACCCGAGCTTGTACTTCTCGTCGAACGCGAGCTGCTTGTCGGGCAGGTCGGGCGAGATCCCGACGACCTCCGTCCCGATGCCGGCGAGGCCCTGCCGGTGGTCTCTGAGGTCGCACGACTGGACGGTGCACCCGGGTGTGTCCGCCTCGGGGTAGAAGTAGACGAGGAGCTTGCTCCCACGGTAGTCCTCGAGGCGTACCGCGGAACCGTGCTGGTCCAGGAGCTCGAAGGGCGGCGCCGGGTCTCCGGGCTGCA
>CBRGMI010000319.1:0-2281 GCA_967797495.1 uncultured bacterium | reverse complement strand
GCGCACCTGGAGAACCTGCTGGACGGCGTCGAGCAGCCCGACCCCGAGACGCTGCAGATCATGCTCGTGCAATCCGAGCGGCTGGGACGGCTCGTGGACCAGCTCCTCGACCTCTCGCGGCTCGAGTCGGGCGACGTGCCGCTGGAGCGCGAACGCGTCGAGCTCGCGCCACTGGTCTCGCAGGTGTTCTCCGAGATCCTGGTCGCCCGCCCCGACCCGGGCGTGACTCTCGACGACGACCTGCCGGGAGCCCTGCCGCCGGTCTTCGCCGACCGCGAGCGGGTCCATCAGGTGCTGTTCAACCTGCTCGACAACGCGGTGCGGTTCACGCCGACGGGCGGGCGCGTGACGGTCACCGCGTCGAACCGCAACGGTTCGATCGACGTGGTCGTCGCCGACACGGGCCCTGGCATCCCGGCCGAGCACCTGCCCCACGTGTTCGAACGCTTCTACCGGGTGGACGAGTCGCGTTCGCGCGACGACGGCGGGACGGGGATCGGGCTCGCCATCGCGCGTTCGGTGGTCGAGGCGCACGGCGGGCGGATCTGGGCCGACAGCGAACCCGGCCGGGGGAGTGCGTTCACGTTCGAGCTGCCGGTCGCCTCGCCGTCCGGGGACCCCGGTGGGGAGCGCTCGAGCGCCGTCCCCCAGAAGGAGACAACCCAGAAGGAGACAAGGAGGAACGAATGACATCCGCCACCGCGACCATCGAGGTCGCCGCCCCCGAGCGCTACGCCTTCCTCGATCTCACGGAGGAGCTCGAGCGGGCGATCAAGGACTCGGGCGTCACCGATGGATCGGTGGTTGCGTTCTGTGCCCACACGACGTGCGCGCTGATCGTCAACGAGTGGGAGGACGGCGCGCTCGAGGACTTCCGGGCCCGGATGCTGCGTCTTGTCCCCGACGACGTCTACCACGCGCATGACGACGCCACGCGCCGCACGCAGAACCTGGACGAGTCGCACGAGCGCCGGAACGGCCCCGCGCACGTGAAGGCGATGCTGCTCTCGGCCTCCTCCCACGCGATCCCCGTGGCGGGCGGCACGGCGATGCTGGGGCGGTGGCAGCGCCTGATCCTGTTCGAGATGGACGAGCCCAAGGACCGGCAGGTGATCTTCCACGTGTTCGGCGAGTAGCGGCCTGGTGCGGGGAGTGAGCGAGGATTCGCGAACGGTAGCCCCCCGGAGGAATGGGAGACTGGAACCGTGCTGACCGAACGCAGGAAGACCCGGCAGGTGCGGGTGGGCGACGTGACGATCGGCGGCGACGCGCCGATCCGCGTCCAGTCGATGACCACGACCAAGACCGCCGACATCAACGCGACCCTGCAGCAGATCGCCTCGCTCGTCGCGGCCGGCGTCGACATCGTCCGGGTGGCCGTGCCGCACTGGGAGGACGCCGAGGCCCTGACGGCGATCGCGGCCAAGTCGACGGTCCCGGTGGTCGCCGACATCCACTTCCAGTGGAAGTACGCGATGGCGGCGCTCGAGGCCGGGGTCCAAGGGCTGCGCATCAACCCGGGCAACATCAAGTACCAGGACAAGGTCCGGCTGATCGCACGCGAGGCCAGGGCTCGGAGCGTGCCGATCCGCATCGGCGTGAACGCCGGGTCGCTCGAGAAGGACGTGCTGGCCAGGCATGGCGCTCCGACGGCGGAGGCGCTGGTGGAGAGCGCGCTGTACGAGGCCAGGATCCTCGAAGAGGAGGACTTCTCCGACATCAAGATCTCGGTCAAGCATTCGAACGCCGGCGTCATGATCCGGGCGTACCGGTTGCTCGCGGAGGCCTGCGACTATCCGCTGCATCTCGGCGTCACCGAGGCCGGCCCGATGCCGGCCGGGGGTGTCAAGAGCGCGGTGGGGATCGGCGCGCTGCTGTCGGAGGGGATCGGGGACACGATCCGCGTCTCGCTCACGGACGACCCGGTCGAGGAGGTCAAGGTCGGGACGTGGATCCTGCAGTCGCTCGGCCTGCGCAAGCGCGGGCTCGACCTCGTCGCGTGTCCGTCCTGCGGGCGGGCGGAGGTCGACGTCCTCGGCCTCACCAAGCAGGTGCAGCAGGCGATCGAACGCGAGGGGCTGAAGGTCCCGATCCGGGTCGCCGTGATGGGGTGCGTGGTGAACGGACCGGGTGAGGCTCGGGAGGCCGATCTCGGGATCGCTGCCGGCAAGGGCCAGGGGTTCCTCATCGTCAAGGGTGAGGTGGTCGACAAGATCCCCGAGGACCGGTTCGTCGAGCGGGTCATCGAGGAGGCCCGGAAGATCGCGGTCGCGCGCGAGGC
>CBRGMI010000318.1:0-2282 GCA_967797495.1 uncultured bacterium | reverse complement strand
TCCTGGATCGTCCGGCGGCCGTGTACGGCGGCCTCGCCGCGGCGCCGCTCTTCAAGCAGGTCGCGCTCGCCGCGATCGCCCGCCTCGACATCGCGCCCGCCGACCGGGTGCCCTTGCCGCCGCACGCCCTGCCGGTCGGATGATCGCCGGCACGCGGGAAGGCGCCGCCACGCAGGCGATAGGCTCAGGAACCGTGGCCCCTCCCCACTCCCGAACGCTCGATGATCTCGTCCGGGACCTCCCCGAGGCCGAGCTTCGAGGTAGCGCGAACGTGCTCGTCTCGAGCGTCTGCTACCGCTCGGACGACGCCCGCCCCGGCGCCCTGTTCTTCTGCGTCCCCGGGAGCACGTCCGACGGTCATGCCTTCGCGGGCGAAGCGGTCTCGCGCGGGTCGACGGGGATCGTCGTCGACCGCTGGCTCGAACTCGAGGTGTCGCAGGTGAAGGTGCCGGTCGTGCGCGAGGCGATGGGTCCCATCTCGGCCGCGTTCTACGGGCGGCCGGCGGATGGGATGACCGTCGTCGGCGTGACCGGCACGAACGGGAAGACCACGACGACCTTCCTGCTCGAGGCGATCCTCCGGGCGGACGGCCGGACCCCGGGCGTGATCGGCACCACCGGTGTGCGGATCGACGGCCGGCCCGAGCCCTTCCCCAGGACGACCCCCGAGGCGCCGGACCTGCAGCGACTCGTGGCCACGATGGCCGACGAGGGCGTCACCGCGGTCGCGATGGAGGTCTCCTCGCACGGGCTGCATCAGCACCGCGTCGACGGCATCCGGTACTCCGTCGCGGTGTTCACCAACCTCACACAGGATCACCTGGACTATCACCCGTCGATGGAGGAATACTTCCTCGCGAAGTCGCGGCTGTTCACGCCGTTGATGAGCGATCGCGCCGTCGTGAACCTCGACGACGAGCGGGGCCGCGATCTGGCAGGCTCGGGTCTGCCGACGATCACGTACGGGCTCGCGCCCGAGTCGGACGTGCGAGCCACGGATGTGGAGTCGACGGCCGAGGGGATCGCCTTCCTCGCCGACGGGGTCCCGATCAGCTCGGCGTTGCGCGGGTCGTTCAACGTCCAGAACGCCCTGGCCGCCTTCGCCACCGCGCGATCGCTCGGGATCGAGGACCGCGTCGCGGCCGACGCGATCTCATCGGTGCGCGTCGTCCCCGGACGGGTGGAGTCGGTCGAGGTGGGGCAGGGGTTCCTCGTGTTGGTCGACTACGCCCATACGCCCGACAGCGTGGCGAACGTATTGCGCGCGGCCCGGTCGCTCACGGACGGCCGGTTGATCGTGGTGCTCGGGGCCGGCGGCGATCGGGACCGTGTCAAGCGACCGCTCATGGGCCGGGCGGCCACGGCCAACGCCGACCTCGCGGTCATCACGAGCGACAACCCTCGCAGCGAGGACCCGCTCGACATCATCGCCGAGATCACGCCTGGCGCCGAACGCGGGGCCGAGGATGGAGGTGGCCGTTTCGTCGTCGAGCCGGATCGGCGCGCCGCGATCCGGCTCGCGATGCAGGAGGCTTCACCCGGCGACGTCGTCGTGGTTGCCGGCAAAGGACACGAGACCTACCAAGAGCTCGCGGACCGGAGGATCCCATTCGACGACCGAGCGGTCGCCGAGAACGAGCTGCGATCGATCGGGAAGGCCACCCGTCCGCTGGAGACGGCGCCATGATCGAACGCCGACTGTCGGAGATCGCGTCGGCCGTCCACGGCACGCTCCGCGGACCCGACGCCGTCGCGTCCTCGGCGGAGACGGACTCCCGCGCCGTCTGGCCGGGAGGCCTGTTCGTCGCGATCGAAGGGGATCGGCTGGATGGTCACGCGTTCGTCGGCGACGCGGTCGCGCGCGGGGCCGTCGCCGCGCTCGTGCATCGATCCGGGATCGACGGGACGGTGATCGAGGTTCCGCATACCGGGCGCGCCCTGCTCGACCTCGCGGCCGACGAGCGCGAACGGATGATCGGCACCCGCGTCGTCGGCATCACCGGCTCGAACGGCAAGACGTCTGCAAAGGATCTCGCCGCGGCGGTCGTGGGCACACGTCTGCGGACCCACGCCAGCCCCGCGTCGTTCAACAACGAGGTCGGGCTCCCGATGACGCTGCTCGGGGCGGATCGCGGTGTCGAGGTCGTGGTCGCTGAGATGGGCGCGCGACGCGAGGGGGACGTTCGGTTGCTCTGCGACGTCGCCCGGCCCGACGCCGTCGTCGTGACGAACGTCGGGACGGCGCACCTGGGGATCTTCGGGTCGTGGGACGCGATCGTCCG
>CBRGMI010000317.1:0-2294 GCA_967797495.1 uncultured bacterium | reverse complement strand
TCGTCCGCGCCTACTACACGAACGCGTTCCTGGCCGGGGTCGCGCGCGACTCGATCGCGATGTTCCGCGACTTCGAGCGGCACACCGGGCGGGACGCGGGGTTCCGCGAGACCGGCCTGCTGGTGCTGCATCCGCCCGAGGACGAGGCGACCGTGCGCGAGGTCGTGCCGCGCCTGACCGACCAGGGCATACCGACCGACCTCCTCGAACCGCAGCAGGTGGTGGCGGAGTGGCCGGCGTTCGATCTCGACGGGATCGCGATCGCGGCGTTCGAGCGCGACGCGGGGTACGCCGATCCGGTGCTCACGACGCAGGGCCTGCTCGAACGCGCCCGCGAGCTCGGCGCCGAGATCCGCCTGGGTCGCGGCGTCACCGCGATCGAGCGCGATGGCTCTGCCTGGTCCGTGTCGACGTCCGATGCCTCGGTCCACGCCGAACGCGTCCTGATCGCCGCAGGTCCATGGAGCGCGCCGCTCGGGGCGATGGTGGGCGCCGACCTCCCGCTCACGGTCGAGCGCCACATCGTCGCGACCTTCGCGTGGAGCGATGACACTCGCGTCCCGGCCCACGGCGACCTGCCGAACGGCTACTACTTCCGCCCCGAGGGCGACGAGCTGTTCCTCGTGGGCCCGCTCCACCCCGAACCCACGGTCGACCCCGACGACTTCGACGAGCGCGTCGGCACGAACGAGGCCGAGCGGCTCGGGGCGGGCGTGGTCCGGCGCGCGCCGGCGCTCCGGCATGCGACCGCTCGCGGTGGCTGGGCCAGCCTGTACGACGTGAGCCCGGACTGGCAGCCGGTGATCGGCGAGATCGCGCCCGGGGTGTTCGTCGACGCCGGGACGAGCGGCCACGGCTTCAAGCTCGCGCCCGCGCTCGGCGCGCACATCGCCGACCTGCTCACCGGAGCGGAGGCGGACCCGGGCCTCGACCAGTTCCACCCTCGCCGGTTCGAGCAGGCCGGCGCGCTGGACGCGGGGTTCGGCGAGGCGCGGATCCTGGGCTGAGGGCCCGAGCCTCAGCCGCGAGCGACGAGGTTCCGAAGCGCGAGCAGCGAGTTCTCGACGGGCTTCTCCGCGATCCGGCGCATGAACCACGGGTACCAGTTGGTCCCGTATGAGATCAGCGAGCGCGCCCGGTAGCCCTCGCTTGCCATGCGCAGCAGGTCGGCCTGACGGATCCCGAACAACATGTGCACCTCGAATCCGTCACGCCCTCGGACGTCCGTCTCGATCTGGCGGATCAGGGCGACGTCGTGGGTTCCGAGTGCCAGCCGGCCGACCGGTCCCTTCCGCGCGAGGATCAGGAGCGCGAGCCGGCGGTACGCCTCGTCGATCACCTCGCGCGAGCCGAACACGAGCTCGCGCGGCTCGCGGTACGCGCCCTTGACCAGACGGATCGTCGGGTCGAGCGGCATCAGCGAATCCACGTCGCCCGCGGTGCGCTTGAGGTATGCCTGGAGGCAGACACCCACGTTCGGATGCCCGGCCCTGAGCTTGCGGTACAGGTCGAGCGTCCCGTCGACGTACGACGCCGACTCCATGTCGAGCCACAGCCAGTTGTCGTGCTCGGTCGCCGTCTTCGCGAGCTCCTCGAGGTTCGCGAGCGCAGTCTGCGGATCCTGGTCGAGCCCCAAGTGGCTCGGCTTCACCGAGAACTCGGTGTCCAGGCCGGCCGCCGCGACGCGTCCGTAGGCCTCGCGGTAGCCCTCGACGACCCGCCGCGCGTCCGGCAGCTCGGTCACGTTCTCGCCGAGCGCGGTGAACATCGTGGGGAGCCCCCGGTCCTGGAGACGCTTCGCGGCCGCGATCGCGTCCTCGAGGGCCTCCCCCGGCATGAAGCGACGAACGCTCCGGCGTACGAAGCGGTACTTGGGGAGGTGCTCGCGGAGCCAGCGGTTGTCGGCCGCCCACAGCACGGCGTCGCGAGCCACGGCCATGCAAGCAGCCTAGCGAACGAGCTCGTAGGTCGTGAAGAGGCGGCTCAGAGCCCGCGGGCGAGTGTTAGCGTGTCCGCTCGAGTTCACGACCCCCGCGCTACCGAAATGCGGCCGTTGATGCGGTACCGCCAGGCAGCGAGCCCCAGGGCAATGCCCCAGACGAGAAACCAAAGGTCCCAGACGAACACATGCCAGCGCAATGCATGCTCGTCCACCGGTGCGGTCGGGGTGATCAGGTCGGCGAGCACGAGCCCACCAACGAGGACGAGCACTCCTCCGTAGACGACAAGAACGACGCTTCCCAAAGCGGCCGATATCAGGAGCACTCGGCGTCCGACGTGGGTGCCCCACGGCT
>CBRGMI010000316.1:0-2295 GCA_967797495.1 uncultured bacterium | reverse complement strand
CGCCGTAGGCCGCGCCCGCGCCGACGAGGAAGATCATCGCGAGCATGACGAAGAACGCTCGCAGCTGCTGCCCACGGTGCATCGGATCGGACATGGGTGCCCCCGTCCCTGAGTCCTGCCACGGGTTATCGGCAGCCGGGGGCCGGAACCTGAGCTCGATCCGGGACCGGTGGGGTCTTCGTGCCTCGCGCCAGGACGGGACCCGCCCAGGGCGCCCTGGCGCTACGCGGACAGGAGCTCCGCGAGAGCTCGGAAGGCTCGACCGCGGTGGCTGATCCGGTCCTTCTCCTCGTCCTCGAGCTCGGCCATCGTCCGGCGCTCACCTTCGGGGACGAAGATCGGGTCGTAGCCGAACCCCCCGGCTCCCCGCGGCGTCGAGACAAGGGTGCCCTCGCAGACGCCCTCCGCGTGCAGCGCACGGCCGTCGGGCCAGGCGATCGCGGCCACGCACCGGTAGCGGGCGGTCCGGCCATCGGTCGGCTCGTCGACGATCGCCTCGACCAGCCTCGCGAGGTTCTCGGCGTCGCTCGCTCCCTCCCCGGCGAACCTCGCGGAGCGCGGCCCGGGCCCGCCGTCGAGCGCGTCGGCCTCGATGCCGGAGTCGTCGGCGATCGCCGGCTCGCCCAGCGCCGACGCGATCGCCCGCGCCTTCTCGAGGGCGTTGTCGAGATAGGTGTCGTGAGGTTCGGGGACGTCGGGCCAGGGCCCCGGATGGTTCTCCACGGTGAGCCACTCGACCGGCCACTCACGGCAGATGCGACCGAGCTCGCGGAGCTTGTGGGCGTTCTTCGTCGCGATCGCGAGGCGTTCGGGGAAGGGCACGGGTTACGCGAGCGCGTCGCGTTGGATCTGCGTCAACTGCTTGATCCCCGCCTCGGCCAGATCGACCAGCGCGTCGAGGTCGGGCCGGGAGAAGGGCTCGCCCTCGGCGGTCCCCTGGATCTCGACCAGCCGCCCCGAACCAGTCATCACCACGTTGCAGTCGACCCCGGCGCCCGCGTCCTCCTCGTACGAGAGATCGAGCAGCGCGTGGCCGTCGAGGAGACCGACGCTCACGGCGGCGACCGTGTCGGTCAGGAGGTCGCCCTCGATGCCCCTGCGTTCGGCCAGGCCGCGAAGCGCGAGGGCGAGCGCGATGTACCCGCCGGTGATCGAGGCGCAACGGGTCCCCGCGTCCGCGACCAGTACGTCGCAGTCGATCGTGATCGTCCGCTCGCCCAGGCGCTTCAGATCGGTGACGGCTCGGAGGGAGCGACCGATCAACCGCTGGATCTCCTGCGTCCGCCCGCTCGGCCGGCCCTTGTTCACCTCGCGGAAGGTGCGTTCGGTCGTCGCGCGGGGGAGCATCGCGTACTCGCCGGTGACCCAGCCGCCCCCGCTGCCCCGAAGCCACCGGGGCGCCTCGTCCTGGACCGTCGCGGCGACGAGCACCTTCGTGCGGCCCATCGAGAACAACACCGAGCCCTCGGCCCACTCCTGGAACCCGAGCTCGACGGCGACCGGTCGCAGCTCGTCGGTCGCACGACCGTCGGGCCGAACCTTCACGAACCGACCTCGAAGCGCATGCCCTCGACGGCGGTGTCGATCGGGCCGGGGTACTCCTGGGCCGCCTGTTCCTTCGAGATCTCGTGATCGAGCGACGGCCAGATGTGGGTGAGCACGAGCTTGCCGACCCCGGATTCGCGCGCGTGGTCCGCCGCCTGCCGCGAGGACATGTGGAACGGCAAGAGGTCGTCGCGGTCCTGCCAGGTCGCCTCGGCGAGCAGGAGGTCGGCGTCGCGGGCGAGCACTTCGACGTGGTGGGTGGGGCCGGTGTCGCCCGTGTACGCGAGCACCTGGCCGTCCGCGGCGACCCGAAAGCCGAGCGCGGGCAACCCGAGGTGCGCCATCGGCTCCGTCTTGACGCGGAACGGGCCGATCTCGAAGGCCTCGCCGGGCGCCACCTCCGTGAACGCGAACGCCGTGCGCATCGCCACCTGCGAGTCGATCGACACCAGGTCCGCCAGCCGCTGCGAGAAGTCGGTGGGCACGAACACGGGCAGACCCGGCTCCCCGAGCTCGCCGTAGTGCCACGCGTAGAAGGCGGGGTACAGGTCGACGAAGTGGTCGGGGTGCTCGTGCGAGATCACGATCGCGTGGAGGTCGGGGATGTCGATGTACTGCTGCAGGTTCGCGAGCGTCCCCGTGCCGGCGTCCATCCACATGTTGAACCCGTCGTGCTGCACCAGGTAGCCGGAGGTGGCCGTGTCGGCGTTCGGCCAGGTGCCGCTCGAGCCGAGGACCGTCAGCTCCACG
>CBRGMI010000315.1:0-2296 GCA_967797495.1 uncultured bacterium | reverse complement strand
CGCGAGCGGGTCGGGATCGTCCTGCAGTCGACCGGGGTCGACCCGTACCTGACCGTCCGCGAGACCGTGGCCCTGTACGCGAGCTACTACCCCTCCCCCCGCGACGTCGACGAGGTCGTCGAACTCGTGGGGCTCGCCGAGAAGCGCGACACGCGCGTCCTCAAGCTCTCGGGTGGGCAGCAGCGTCGGCTCGATGTCGCCATCGCCCTCGCAGGCGACGCCGAGCTCCTGTTCCTGGACGAGCCGACGACGGGCTTCGACCCGGGAGCCCGACGCAACGCGTGGGAGATCGTCAGGAACCTCTCGTCCATCGGCAAGACGGTGTTCCTCACGACCCACTACATGGACGAAGCGCAGAACCTGGCCAACCGCGTCGCGGTCATCGCGCACGGCACGATCGTGGCCGAGGGTCCACCGGGGAGCCTGGCCGGACGCGATCGGATGAAGACGAGGATCCGATTCCGCCTCCCGCCCGGAGCTCCGGAACCCGATCGCGCCCCCCGCCGTCTGCCAGACGGGGGGTACGAGATCCGCGCGGATCAAGAAGAGACCACAAAGCTCGTCCACGATCTGACCGCATGGGCCCTCGAGTCGGGCTTCGTCCTGGACGCGCTCGAGGTCACGCCTCCGACCCTGGAGGATGTGTACCTCGAACTCACGGCCTCCGAGGATGTGACCGCGTGAGCGAGCTCGCGCTGACAGCTCGGCAGATCCGCTACACGAACAAGGCGTTCTGGCGGAACCCCGCCGCCGCCTTCTTCACGTTCGTGTTCCCCCTCATGTTCCTGGTGATCTTCGCCACGCTGCTCGGGAGCGGGACGGTCACCCTCGAGAGCGGCCGCGAGTTCAACCAGTCGACCTACTACGTCGCGAGCATGGCGGTGTTCTCGGTCATCACGGCCTGCTACACCAACCTGGCGATCGGCGTGACCTTCCAGCGCGATGCGGGGATCCTCAAACGGACGCGGGGCACGCCGCTCCCGGGGAGCGCCTACCTGGGGGCGCGGGTGATCCACGTCATGATCATGTCGCTCCTCCTCGTGGTGATCTGCGCGGCCTTCGGGTGGGTCTTCTACGACGCGGACCTTCCGACCGGGGTGGATCTGGTCCGATCGATCGTCGTCGTCCTCGTCGGCGCTGCGAGCTTCGCGGCGCTCGGCCTCGCACTGACGCCGGCGATCCCGAACGCGGATGCGGCGCCGCCGATCGTGAACGCGACGATCCTGCCCCTGCTGTTCATCTCGGGCATCTTCTTCCCCGTGGGGCCCGATGCCCCGCAGTGGATCGAGACCCTGAGCGATATCTTCCCGGTTCGCCATCTGGTCGACGCCTTCCTGGGTTCGTTCTACGGAGCGCCGCTCTTCGTCTTCTCGTGGACGGATGTAGGGGTCGTGGCGGCCTGGGGCGTCGTCGGGCTCGTACTGGCAATCCGCTTCTTCTCGTGGGAGCCGCGTAAGTGAAGCCGCTGGTCACGGCAACCCCGTAGAACAGGCGTGTGCTAGGCTCGCCCACTTCACGTCGGCAGAGGGGTTCCGCAGATGCGCAAGCTGTTCGCCTTCCTCGTGGTCGGTTCCTTGCTGTTCGCCGCCTGCGCGGAAGACAACCCGACGATCGGCGGCTCCGGGGGGACGGCCACCGGCGGCACGGGCGCGACGACGCCTGCAACCGCGGCGGACTGCGCGGCCGCCAACGCCGACTCTTTCAAGAGCCCGGGGACGCTCACGATCGGCACCGGCAACCCGGCGTTCCCGCCGTGGTGGGAGGGCGGCACCTCGGACGGCTCCGAGTTCGAGTTCAATGACCCGGCCAAGGGGGAGGGGTACGAGGGCGCCGTCGCGGCCGAGGTCGCTACGCGGATGGGCTTCACCTTCCCGGACCAGGTGACGTTCGTGCCCGTGTCCTTCAACAAGTCGTTCGCGCCCGGCCCGAAGGACTTCGACTTCGTGCTCCAGCAGATCTCCTACAAGCCGGAGCGTGACGACGCCGTCGACTTCAGCGACTCCTACTACAACGTGAACCAGGCGCTCGTTTCGGCCGAGGGAACCTCGGTTGCTGAGGCAACCTCGATCGCCGACCTCAAGGACGCGAAGCTCGGCGCGCCGATCGGGACGACGAGCCTCGACGTGATCACCGAGCAGATCCAGCCCACGCAGGAGCCGGCCGTCTACGACGACCTCGCCCAGGCGGTGACCGACCTGCAGAACGGCGACATCGACGGCATCGTCGTCGACCTGCCCACCGCATTCTTCATGGCGGCCGTGCAGATCAAGCACGGCGTCGTCGTGGGGCAGTTCGG
>CBRGMI010000314.1:0-2307 GCA_967797495.1 uncultured bacterium | reverse complement strand
GTCGCGGTGAGCCACTTCGCCCGCCCGTTCGGGCGGGTGGGAGCGTCCGGGTGGGTCGAGGAGCCGTCGCCGAAGGGCTGATGCCGGAAACCGTCCGTCCCGGGTAGATTCCTCACTGAAGAGCGGGCCTCGCCGGGGTCCCGCCACGCGCAGGCCGGCGAGGTTCTCCCGCGCATCAAACCCTCGGAGCCTCGGAAAGGACCCCGGCCATGCCGCGTCGTGTCCTCATCATGGGAGCCGCCGGGCGCGACTTCCACAACTTCAACGTCGTCTACCGCGGCGACCGTCGCTACGAGGTCGTCGCGTTCACCGCGACGCAGATCCCCTTCATCGACGATCGGAGGTACCCGCCCAGCCTCGCCGGCGAGCACTACCCGACCGGGATCGCGATCCACGACGAGAGCGAGCTCACCCAGCTGATCAAGGACGAGCGCATCGACGACGTCGTCTTCAGCTACTCGGACGTGAGCCACGAGTACGTGATGCACAAGGCCAGCGAGGTGCTGGCGGCCGGCGCGAACTTCGAGCTGCTCGGCCCTCGCGACACGATGCTGACGGCCACCGTTCCCGTCGTCGCCGTTTGTGCCGTGCGGACGGGTTCGGGCAAGAGCCAGACGACCCGCGCGATCGCCGAGACGCTCAAGGGCGCCGGGAAGCGCGTCGTGGCGGTTCGGCATCCGATGCCGTATGGGAACCTCGAGGCCCAGCGGGTGCAGCGATACGCGACCATCGAGGACCTCGACCGTTACGACACCACGATCGAGGAGCGCGAGGAGTACGAGCCCCACATCACCTCGGGCACGGTCATCTACGCCGGCGTCGACTACGGCGACATCCTCAAGCAGGCGCAGGCCGAGTGCGACGTGCTGTTGTGGGACGGGGGGAACAACGATCTGCCTTTCTACGCGCCGGACGTCCACATCGTGGTCGCCGATCCGCTCCGCGCCGGTCACGAGACCCGCTACCACCCCGGCGAGGCCAACCTGCGCATGGCCAACGTGATCGTGATCAACAAGATGGACTCGGCGTCGATCGAACAGGTGAACGCGCTGATGGACACGATCCGACGCGTGAACCCGTCCGCGACGGTCGTCAAGGCCAACAGCCGCGTGACGGTGGACGACCCCGACGTGATCGGCGGCAAGCGCGTGCTGGTGGTCGAGGACGGCCCGACCCTGACGCACGGCGAGATGAAGTTCGGGGCCGGGGTCGTCGCGGCGCGTGCCCACGGTGCCGCCGAGATCGTCGACCCGAGGCCGTGGGCGGTCGGGACGATCGACGAGACCTTCCGCAAGTACGACGTCGGGCCGGTGCTGCCGGCGATGGGCTACTCGAACGGCCAGCTCGCCGAGATGGAGAAAATCATCGACTCGGCCGAGGCGGACGTCGTGGTGATCGGCACGCCGATCGACCTGCGCCGGGTGATCGAGATCCGCAAGCCCGCGGTGCGCGTCAGGTACGACCTCGAGGTGCTCCCGGACTCGCCGAGCCTGCTCGACGTGCTGAAGCCGGTCCTCGAGTAGGCCGGCGATGGACCGGGTCGTCGTCGCGCTCGGCGGGAACGCGCTGCTGCGTCGCGGGCAGGACGACACGTTCGAGAACCTGTACCGCTCCGCCCGCTCGGCGGCCGAGGGCATCGCCGACATCGCGACGGCCGGCTGGGAGGTCGTGATCACCCACGGCAACGGCCCGCAGGTGGGCAGGATCCTCCTGCAACAGGAGGCCGCGAAGCGGTGGGTCCACCCGATGCCCCTCGACGTCTGCGGGGCCGAGAGCCAGGGGCTGATCGGGTACCTGCTGCAGGTCACGATCGGCGACGTCTTCTTCGAGCGGGGGATGGAGCGCCCGGTGGCGACCGTCCTCACGCTCACGCGGGTGCGGGCCGACGATCCCGCGTTCGCGGATCCGACCAAGCCGATCGGACCGTTCTACGAGGAGGCCGAGGCGAGGCAGCTCGAGACCGAGCGGGGATGGGTGCTCGGGCCGGACCCGCACGGTGGGTTCCGCCGCCTCGTCCCCTCGCCGGATCCGTACTCCATCGTCGAGGCGCCCGTGATCCGAACCCTGGTCGGCGACGGCACGATCGTGATCGCCTCGGGCGGGGGCGGGATCCCGGTGGTCGAGGAGGGCCCCAGGCTGATCGGCCGCGAGGGCGTGGTCGACAAGGACCTGGCCGCGGCGATCCTCGCGCGCGAGGTGGAGGCCTCGACCTTGTTGATCCTCACCGACGTGCAGGCCGTGCAGCGGGGGTTCGGGACCGTGCGCGCCGAGGCGATCGAGCGGATGACCGCCTCCGAAGCGCGCGAG
>CBRGMI010000313.1:0-2308 GCA_967797495.1 uncultured bacterium | reverse complement strand
TGGCGAACGGTCGTGGTGGACGAGGGCGGCCTCGCCGAGGACTACCCCGGCGCGGGCCGCGTCCTCACCGCTCTCGAGCTTTCGGACGCCGACGTGACGGATCGCTCCGTGATCGTCGTGGCGACGCAGGGGCACTATGACGAGGCAGCGGTTGAGGCCGCGCTCGCGACCCCCGCCACGTACGTGGGGCTCGTCGCATCGCGCAGGCGGGCCGACGCCGTGCTCGGGTACCTGCGCGACCGCGGCACGACCGACGACCAGCTCGCCCGCGTCCACGCGCCGGCCGGCCTGGACCTGGGCAAGGTCGCGCACGAGGAGATCGCCGTGGCGATCCTCGCCGAGCTCGTGCAGGAGCGCGCCGCCGGGGGGCTGGCGGCCGCGTCGCCGGCGGAGGTCCCCACGCACGAGGCGATCGACCCGGTGTGCGGCATGACGGTCGACGTCGCCTCGGCCGTGTTCCGGTCGACCTACGAGGACGCGACGTACTACTTCTGTTCCTCCGGGTGCCTGCAGCGGTTCCAGGAGGACCCCGCCAGGTTCGTGGCGAGCCTTCGGGGTATCTGAGGGATACGCGACACCCGTCGGGTGATCGCGGTGACGCACGGGAAGGGGGACCTGATGGATGAGGCCACGACCGGCGACAGGACGCTGTCCGACGATGAGATCCTGACCGTGACACCTTCGGCGAGCTCGGCCGAGACCGAGCGGCCGAAGAAGGACGACACCGACTCGCAGGACGCGGACGGCCGCGACGGTGACGCGACGGACCAGCGGGACGGCGACGCCAAGGACCAGCAGGACGCGGACGGCACGGATACGCAGGACTCCGACACGACCGACTCGAAGGACTCGGACGGGACCGACGCGGCGTCGTGACCTCGGTCGCCGAGCTCGAGCGGGCCAGCGGCTCGCGACGACCGCCGCTCGCCCGATGCATCGGTGACGCCGATGGCTTCCTGCGAGGGACGTGGGGGCGGCGACCCGCGATCCACGAGGGCGAGGATCCGCTCGGGTTCGCCGATCTGCTGACGCTCGACGATGTCGACCGGATCCTGTCGACCACCTCGCTCCGAACGCCCGCCTTCCGCCTGGTCGAAGCGGGCGAGCAGATCCCCGAGGCCGCGTACACGCGTTCGGGCACGACGGGTTCGAAGCCCGTCGAGGGCATGGCCGACCCCGCCCGGGTCTTCGAGCTGTTCCGGGACGGGGCGACGATCGTGTTCCAGGGCCTGCATCGCTACCACGAGCCCGTCACACGCTTCTGCCGCGAGCTCGAGGTCGAGCTCGGCCACCCGTGCCAGGTCAACGCGTACGTGACGCCGGCGGGCGCGCAGGGCCTCGAGCTCCACGACGACCCGCACGACGTGTTCGTGCTCCAGGCGTTCGGACGCAAGTCGTGGGAGATCCACACCGCACCGGGTGAGGACGAGCGCGAACCGCTCCGCGCCGAGATCGGCCCCGGCGACTGCGTCTACATGCCGACCGGGACCCCGCACGCGGCGTCGACCCAGCGGTCGCTGTCCGGGCACCTCACCGTGGGCGTCCACGTCGTGGCGTGGCGCGAGCTCGTGCGCGCCGCGCTCGACCGCATCGCCGCTGACGCGTCGCTGGACGAACCGATCCCCGCGGGATGGCCCGCCGACCTCGAGGGGCTCGAACGATCGCTCCGTGAGCGGCTCGAGGCCGCGGGCGACGCGCTGGAGGCCCTCGATGCGCGCGAGATCGTCGACGCGCGGTTCGAACGCTTCCTGTCGACGCGGCCGCCGCTGATCCGTGGCGCGCTCGTCGACCAGGGGGCGCTCGATCGGATCGCGGACGGGTCGCGGCTCGCACGCCGGGGCGGTTCGATCTGCGTGCTCCGGATCCGCGGCGACCGCCTCGTCGCGCTTCTCGGCGATCGCCGGCTCGAGATGCCGGCATGGCTCGAGCCCGCGATGCGCCGGGTCACGGCGACACCGTCGTTCGTGGTCGGGGATCTCGCGGACGTCCTGCCCGACCCCGGGGCCCGGGCGGTGCTCGCGCGCCGGCTGGTGCGGGAGGGACTGCTCCGCCCTCTACCCTGAGCGTGTGCTGACGCGGTCCGAACGGTGCTCGCAGGAGAGCGAGGGACGCGACGAACCGATGGCGGGCACCGCCTCGACGGTCCGCTCCTGGCTCCTGCTCGAGGATCCCGGACCCTGGGGGCGGGACGCGCTGCGCGACGCGCGGCTACCAGAACGCGTGGGGCTCGAGCTCAAGCGCCGGTGCCACGCCGCCGGCGTCCGCCCGCTCCTGATCCGCCGCGCGTCGTCGAACGCCTCGGCCTCTG
>CBRGMI010000312.1:0-2313 GCA_967797495.1 uncultured bacterium | reverse complement strand
GGATGGACGATCACCGCGTTCGACGTGACGCGGGACGACCACGAGACGCATCCGCCCACCCCCTCGGCCTCGACCTCGGTCTCTCCCTCCGCATGAGCGTGCTCCCCGCCCGCCGCCGAGCCGCGCTCCTGGTCGCCCTCGTCGCGGCCTGGGTCGCCGGCTCCGCCCTCGGGGCCACGCATCCGGCCGAGCACGCGTCGGCGGCGCCGCTGTTCCAGCTCGAGCCGGCCCACGCCGAGTACGTCCCCGTGCTCGATGGGAGCAAGCCCATCTACGTCCTGGTCATCGGCTCGGACGCCCGGCCGGACCAGGCGGTCGAGAGCCAGCGCGCGGACTCGCTCCACATCCTGTCCATCAACCCCGCCGAGCACAGGGCGGCGATCGTCGGGATCCCCCGCGACGCCTACGTCGAGATCCCAGACCACGGGCAGAACAAGATCAACACCGCCCTGTTCTACGGGGGCCCCGACCTGGTCGTGCGGACGGTGGAGGAGCTCACCGGCCTGAAGATGGACTACTGGGCGATGACGGGGTTCGCGAGCTTCGAGCAGATGGTCGACGACGTCGATGGGCTCGTGGTCGACGTGCCGTTCGCGATGAGCGACGAAGCCTCCCGGGCGTTCTTCGACCCGGGCGTGCAGAGGCTCGACGGCGACAACGCCCTGGCGTTCGCGAGGAACCGGCACGACCTGCCGGCCGGCGACTTCGGGCGCTCCGAGAACCAGGGCCGACTGATGGTCGCGGCGCTGGCCCAGCTCAAGAAGGAGTTCAACAAGGACCCGGCCAGCCTGTTGATCTGGGTGGCGTCGTTCATACGGAACGGCACGACCACGCTCACGCTGGACGAGGTGCTCGACCTCGCCTTCACCGGTACGGCGATCAACGCGAACAAGGTCGAGAACGTGGTCCTGCCGGGCGGCACGGGGATGGTCGGCGGTCTGTCCGTCGTGACCCTCAACCAGGAATCGCTCGAGAAGATCTCGAAGGACCTCGCCGACGACGGCCTCCTGAAGAAGGGGAACGTGCCGCCGTCGCCGAATGCGCCGCTGCTCGGCGGCTAGCGCCCGGCCCGCTCGAGCTCACCGCGTGACCACGTACACGACGTAGCCCGCGAAGAAGGCACCCTGCAGCAACAGCAGCGGCGCCGAGAACCGCCCCCGGAGCCGGATCGTCAGCCACAGCACGCCGCCGGCGACGAGCGCGATCACGGCCGCCACGAGCGCCTCGTGCGCCAGGTACCAGGGCGTGAGCAGCAGCCCCACCGTGACCGGGAAGGACGACTGGAAGACCATCGCTCCCGTCATGTTGCCGAGCGCCAGGGTGTCCTTGCGTCGCCGGACCCACAGCACGCTGTTGAACTTCTCCGGGAGCTCGGTGGCTACGGGCGCTACCAGCAGTGCGAAGACGAGATGCGAAACGCCGAAGTTCTCTGCGATCGTGTCGACGCCCGACACGAACATCCTCGCGCCGCCCACGATCAGCAGGAGCGAGAGGCCCGTCTGGACGAACATCGGCCAGTCAGGCGACGCGCTCGACCACGAGCCCAGCGACGGCCGCACCCGGCGCAACCAGCCCCAGAGGTAGAGCGGGTGGATCTCGCTGCGCGCCTCGTCCTCGAGCTCGCGCTCCCCGGGCGCCCGTAGGTGGCGCCGGACGTAGAAGACGTAGCCGATCACCAACACGAGCGCGAGCGCCCAGTGCAGCGCTCGGACGTGCACGAGGCCGGCGGCGGCCGCCAGCGCATACATGCAGAGGAAGTACCCGAGGTCCTGTCGCAGGACCCCCGGGTCCGCGTCCAGCTCGGTCGATCGCCGCCCGCCGCGCGCGAACACGAGCACCGCCATGCCGACGACGAACATCGCGAGCGTCGTCAGCATGAACGGCGCTCCGAGGATCGCGCCGATGCCGATCTGCTCGCCGCTCGCGTGACCGGACACGATCGCCACGAGCGGCAGGATCGTCTCGGGGAGCGCGGTGCCGACCGCCGCCAGCACGCTGCCGACGACGCCCTCGGACAGGCCGAAGCCCTCCCCGATCCACTCGACCCCGTTGGTGAACAGCTCGGCGCCGCCGAGGATCACGAGCAACGACGAGCCGAGCAGCGCCCACTCCATCGGGCGTGCATCCTGTCACACCGCCGGCCGTCGCCTGCGCCGAGGGGGGCCGAGGGGGCTGTTACGCTTCGTCGGAGAAGGGGAGTAGTCCACAAGCGGATCCGCCGTCATGACGGTCGCGCGTCGCGGCCCGGCGGACCCTCGCCCCCGGCGAGGACGAGACCTTCGGCCGAGAGGAAGGGCCGTGGGTCGCGAGCGC
>CBRGMI010000311.1:0-2316 GCA_967797495.1 uncultured bacterium | reverse complement strand
TCGCGGGCGAGCGCCCACGCCACGATGTTCGGGACGTGATAGTCGCCCACCGACACCGCGTCGGCGTCGCCGAGCGCGGTCCGTGCCACCTCGGCCACCGTCCACGGTCCGACCCCGTTCACCGTCGACAGCCGGTCCCGGGCGGCGTCGATCGAGAGCGCGGCCGCCTCGTCGACCCACGCCGTTCGGGCGCACACCGCCCGCAGCACCTCGGCGCGGCGGCGCTCGACGCCGAATGGGTGGAACGCGTAGTAGGGGAGCGCCGCGACGCGATCGGGTTCGGGTGGCAGCACCAAGCCGAGCGGTCCGGGCGCGGGTTCGCCGAGCGTGGTCACGAGTCGCCGGTAGGCGCGCCGCGCCTCGTTGCCGGTGACCTTCTGCTCCAAGATCACGGGGATCAGGCGCTCGGTGAGCAGACCCGTGCGAGGGATCCGTAGACCTCGCTTCCGGCGCCAGATCTCGCGGACCAACCCCGGTGCAGGATCGAACCCCGAGTCGTCGTCCTCGGCGCCACACCAGGCCGCGGCCCGGTCGAGCACCCAGGCGGCGCCCGGCCCCCACGCCTCGACGTCGATCCCGCCGGCGGCCTCGACGAACCGGACCGACGAGGGTCCCTCGGGCGTTCGCGACGCTCGTTCGACCATCCCGCGCGCGGTCCGCATCGTCGGATCGCCGCGCCCGCGCTGCATCGGCCCGAGCGTCACCGCCAGATCGATCCGTCGCGGCGAGGCGATGCGTCTCGAGGGCACGAGCCGAAGCCTAGCGAGGCTCGGAGCACCCCGGACCCGGTGGCCGCCCTCGGCCTCCGTCGCCCTCGCGATATCCGTTCGGTGAGATCTACAGGTCGTAATAGAGCGAGAACTCGTACGGGTGCGGCCGGAGCCGGACCGCGTCGAGCTCGTGCACCCGCTTGTACTCGATCCAGGTATCGATCACGTCCTGCGTGAAGACGCCGCCCTCGAGCAGCCACTGGTGGTCGGCCTCGAGGGAGTCGAGGACCTGCTCGAGCGAACCGGGGACCTGCCTGACCGACGCCTTCTCCTCGGGCGGCAGGTCGTACAGGTCCTTGTCCATCGGCTCGGGCGGCTCGATCTTGGTCTTCACGCCGTCGAGTCCCGCCATGAGCATCGCCGCGAACGCCAGGTAGGGGTTGCACGAGGGGTCGGGGGTGCGGAACTCCAGGCGCTTGGCGCCGGGGTTCTTGAAGTACTGCGGGATCCGAACGCAGGCGCTTCGGTTCCGCTGCGAGTACACGAGGTTGATCGGGGCCTCGTAGCCCGGGACCAGTCGCCGGTACGAGTTCGTCGTCGGGTTGGTGAAGGCCAGCAGCGACGGCGCATGGGCGATCAGCCCTCCGATGTACCAGCGCGCGGTGTCCGAGATGCCGGCGTAGCCGACCTCGTCCCAGAACAGGTTGTCATCGTCCTTCCACAGGCTCTGGTGCGTGTGCATCCCCGAGCCGTTGTCCTGGAACAGCGGCTTCGGCATGAACGTCACGGTCTTGCCGGCCTGCCGGGCCGTGTTCTTGACCACGTACTTGTACTTCATGACGTTGTCGGCGGTCGCGAGCAGCGTCCCGTAGCGCATGTCGATCTCGGCCTGGCCCGCGGTGCCGACCTCGTGGTGGTGCACCTCGATGCTCAGGCCGACCTTCTCGAGGTTCAGGACCATCTCCGAACGCAGGTCCTGGTAGTGATCCATCGGGGGTAGGGGGAAGTAGCCCTCCTTGTACCGGGGCTTGTACCCGAGGTTCGGCTCCCCGTCGAGCTCGCGTTCGCGTCCCGAGTTCCATACGCCCTCGATCGCGTCGAGGTGGTAGTAGCCCTCGTGCTGGTTCTGATCGAACCGGACCGCGTCGAAGATGTAGAACTCGCACTCCGGTCCCCAGAACGACGTGTCCGCGATGCCGGTCTGCTTGAGGTAGAGCTCCGCCTTGCGTGCGACGTAGCGCGGGTCGCGCGTATACATCTCCCCCGTGACCGGGTCCTTCACGAAGCAGTGCAGGTTCAGCGTCGGGTGCTGCGTGAACGGGTCGAGATACGCGGTGTCGGGGTCCGGGGCCAGAAGCATGTCGGACTCCTGGATCTCCTGGAACCCCCGGATCGACGACCCGTCGAACCCGAGGCCGTCCTCGAAGCTCTCCTCGGAGAGCTCGTGCATGGGGATGGAGAAGTGCTGCATGAGGCCGGGCAGGTCCGAGAAGCGCAGATCCACGATCTCGGTGCCGGACTCCCTGGCGAGGGCCAGGACCTCCTTCGGCGTCGTCATCCTTCGCGTCTCCCCTCTCGCCGGCGTGCGATGGCCAAGGCTACGAGC
>CBRGMI010000310.1:0-2317 GCA_967797495.1 uncultured bacterium | reverse complement strand
GGAATCCAAAGGGGGCGAGCATCCCCTTTGGTCGGGTGCGGGGTAAATACCCCGCACGCGAAATGCCTTGTTTATTGGATTACCGTCATCGCCGCTGCGGCCGTGCCGAAGGCATCGCTTTTGACGCCGGCAGTTAAATTGCAGAGCGTTTCGCGCCGCGCTTTTTGACAGCTCGATAGCCCGCTCAACTGCATCCGCGCCCGCGGATGGGCCGCGTCTACAATGATCGCCGGCCCCAGCGTCGCTCCCGGCGCGGGGGTTAACGTATAGATGGTGTCGGCGAGCAAAATCGCTTCGTCGATATCATTGGTGATCATCACCACGGTTTTGCGCGTTTCGGTCCACTGGGTGCCGTTCGAATCACTCGGAGCGTGCAAGGGGTTAACGACAACATCCGCAACATCACCTTCGGCCTCGCCGCGATCGGCACCGCCGCGCTCGCGGCCGGGATGCTGCTCGCGTTCGGGCTGGCCGGGTCGCTCTCACGGCCGCTCACGCGCCTGGCCGCCGCCGCCAAACGCCTTGGCCACGGCGACCTCTCGGCTCGGGCCGGCGACGTAGGTGGTGCCCGCGAGGTCGAGGAGCTGGGACAGTCGTTCGACGAGATGGCCGATCGCCTCGAGCGTTCGGCCCAGGCGCAGCGTGAGTTCGTCGCCAACGCCTCGCACCAGCTCCGAACGCCACTCACCGCGATGAGGCTCCGGCTCGAGGGCGCGATCGCGGAGGCCCCCAACGATGCCGTCCGTCAGCGCCTCGAGGCGGCGGAACTGGAGGTCGATCGTCTGTCCGGGATCGTCGATCGGCTCCTGATGATGGCCCGGGAGATCGAGGAGGGGACCTCGGCCAACGTCGACCTGAGCCAAGCCATCGATCGCGCGGTCCTACGCTGGAACGAACGCGCCGGACAACGCGATTCCACCGTCGTCGCGCAGGGAGACGGCGGGGCTGCACGGGTCGACCCGACCGACCTCGACCAGATCCTCGACAACCTGCTCGACAACGCGACCTCGTACGCGCCGGGCGAGGTCACCATCGAATCGGGTGACTCCAACGGCCAAGTCTTCGTCGCGGTGCGGGACCGGGGACCGGGCATCGCGCCCGAGGACCTCGCGCGGGTCGCCGAACGCTTCTATCGGGGACGCGGCGTGCCGTCGGGCGGTTCGGGACTCGGCCTGGCCATCGCTCGACAGCTCGTCGAGAAGTGGGGGGGCACCCTGAACGTGGAGAGCGCGCTCGGGGAAGGGACGCGGGTGGAGGTGCACCTGGAAGGCGCACCGTGACCTTTACCTTCCCTTAGCCAATGCGGCCGTACGCTCGAGCGATGAACAGGACCCTAAGGGCGATCGCGTTGGGTCTCGGCGGACTCGTCTTGGCGCTCGTGCTCACGGTCGGGGCCTTCGCGATCGCGGGCCAGCGGATCGCGCAGCCGGCCGGCGTACCGATCTTCACGACGACGACGACGCCGTCTCCCGGCCCCACCCACACCGGGAGCCCCTCTCCGAAGCACGACCGCACCGAAAGCCCGTCGCCGTCGGTCAACGATCACGGTGGCGACTCGGGGGAGTCGACCTCGGGAGGCTCGAGCGGTTCGGACGACATCGGAGGCTCCGGGGATCACGAGGGATCGGGGTCGGACACCTCGGGGAGTGGTTCGGACGAGTCGGGTGGTTCGGGGTCGAACAACTCGGGGAGTGGTTCGGACGAGTCGGGTGGTTCGGGTTCGGACAATTCCGGGAGCGGTTCGGACGACTCGGGCGGTTCGGGGTCGGGCTCGGGCGAGCACGGCGATGACTGACCGATCGCATCCTTAACCCGCTCTTAGCCGCTCGATGCTCGGGAGGTAACTGACGGTTCCCTAGGGTTGAGACCGATACGGACTTCGAGAGGAGGTTTCGATGCGAAAGGCACTTCGACTGATGGCGATCCTGGCCGCGTTCGGCCTGACCGTGTGGATCGGCGTGGTGGCCCTGGCTCAGGGCTCGAGCGCCCCGACCCCGTCGACCTCGACGACCACGTCCCCGGCTGCGACCGGCACCGAGGACGTCAAGGGCAACTGCGACGAGGCAGAACACGCGAACGACCCCGAGTGCGTCGGCGTGAACCCGGTGGCCGAGAACGACGACCAGGGTGACGACGTCAACGACGACGACCAGGGCGAGAACGAGAACGACGACCAGGGCGACGTCAACGACGACGACCAGGGTGAGAACGAGGACAACGACGACCAAGGCGAGAACGAGGACAACCACCAGGGCGACGTCAACGACGACCAGGGTGAGAACGAGGACAACGACGACCAAGGCGAGAACGAGAACAA
>CBRGMI010000309.1:0-2319 GCA_967797495.1 uncultured bacterium | reverse complement strand
TCTCGAGCATCTCGGTCGGCGTCCGGCCGACCTTCGAGCTCGCGCTCTTCGTCACTCGAACTCGGCCCGGGCCCTTCGGCGGGACCCGGTGATGACGGCGTCCGCGTCGCGCTCACGATGGCCCCCTCTCCCTCGACTCCGCCGCCTTGCGGAACGCGGCCGCGACGAATGCGAGACTCTCTTTCGGGATGACTGCCTTTCTCCTGAACCGGTGGACCTTCGCCGTCTCCGAGAGTTTGTCCAGCGCTCTCGTGACATAGGCGGGTGCGAGACCTTCCAGCTGGTGCCCGGTCGTCAGCACGTTCTCCAGGTACTTGAGGGGCACGGTGACCGTCTCCTTGCCGTCCGTTTCCGGGAGGATCAGGTCGTAGATCCGATCCGCCTCGATCTTGGCGATCGTGGCCTTGTCCAATCGCAAGCTCACCGGGCGTCCCTCCCTATTCCTCTCGGCTCTTGAGCTCTATTAGTCTCGGCGCGATGCCCGTCGAACCTGACCCAGGAAGGGCTCTTTTCCCTTCCGCCCGGCGAGCTCGTCACGGGTGGATCGTCGCGATCAGGGCGGCGGCTCGGTCATACCCGTCGCCGCGCCGGTCGATCGGTTCACGTGTCGCACGATCCACGTTGTAGGCCGACCAGGTGACCGAGCGGCCGGTCCGACGGACTCATTAGGACGGATAAATAGTCCTTAGGGCGGATACGCGCGCCCCATCGTCGCGCCGATATTCACCCTCGAACCCAACTATTTGGGGGGAACGATGTTGGGAAACGTTGGGCGTCATCGACGGTGGCCATGGGCGATCTTGTTCGTCCTGTTTGCGGCGACCTGCGTGTGGTCGTTCGCCGTGATGGGGGATGAGGTCGGCGACGTCTGGAGCATCCTCCGGATCGCATCGGCGGTTGGCTCGGGCCTCGCTCTGTTGCTTCTGATCCTCACGTCCATCTCGTCCCGACGCCGTCGCCGGGCGGAGAGAAAGGAAGGTTCGCAGATGGGGGCCGATGAGCAACAGCCGGCGGATCAGCCGGCCGCCGAGGAAGCAGTCCCCACCTATGGAGAGGTCTTCGGTGTCGACGAGGGAGGTCTTCCCCGCGCGCCCGACGACAAGGAGTGGACGGACGACGAAGAGGCGGAGTTGGAAGCCGAAGCGCAATCGTGGGCGGAGGAGCTGCCGGCGGAGGAACTCGCTCCCGCATCCGAAGAGGATGGTCAGGATCTCGATGCCGACCTCGACGAATCGGTCGAAGAGGTCGATGCGCTCGACGCCGGTGGCGACTCCCAGGAGCACCTCCGGCAGATGCGCGAGGAGTTCAAGGCCAGGGCCGAGGAGGCCGCGCTCCGCGTCAAGCAGCGGGAGGCCGAGCTCCACGAGGCCACGTCCGCCCCGGATTCACAGCGATAGGCGAGCGGGGGATGCGGGACAGGGGCGCGACGGAAAAGAACGGCGATCACACGGTCGCCAACCGACGAAGTGTTTCGGAGGGAGCGATGTTCGGATCCGCTGTCGGGCGTAGGCGACGGCTGCTGTGGGCGATCCTGTCGCTCCTGTTCGCCCTCGGCTTCGTCGTTTCCGCGATCATGGTGCGCTCCGAAGGGAACGCGGCCCTCGACAGCGTGGTCGAGCGGGCGCGCGACGAGGCGCAGTTCGCGACGGCCACCTTCACCGGCAAACAGCTCACCAAACCCATCACGGGTTCGAGCTATGACAGGGCCGCCGCCAAGATCTGGAAGTCCGTCACGTCCAAGGGATCCATCTCAGGGGTGACCATCTGGTCCTCACACGGCCGCGTCCTCTTTTCGCTGAACGAGTCGCGCGTGGGGAACACCCCCGCGGAGATGGAGTCGCTGATCACGGGGATCGCAGACGGGTCGGACTCGACGCGCGTCCTCGACGGGAACGTGCAGACGTTCACGAGGATCAAGGCCATCGACGGCCCGGTCGTGGTCGTGGAGGTCGACCAACCCTTCGCCCTCGTGGAGGCTCAGACCGGCGACCTCTGGAGCATGGTTCGGCTGGGATCGGCCATCGGACTGGCGCTCTCCCTGGTGCTCCTCGTCCTCACGTTCGTGTCATCGAAAGCCCGCGTGCGCCCGCGAGAGGACGTTCAACCGGCACGGCTCGATGAGCGGTACGAGGCCGACGAAGACGGGGAGACGAAGGCCGAACGGCGACGGCCGGCGAAGCAGCCGCCCGCCGAGAAGCACGTCCCCACGTATGCAGAGCTGTTCGGCCCCGAATCCGATCTCGACGAGGAGATTCCTGATGGCGCCCCCGAAGACGGCGACCGGCCGGGCGAGGAAGAGGCAGTGATGGAGGCCGAGGT
>CBRGMI010000308.1:0-2325 GCA_967797495.1 uncultured bacterium | reverse complement strand
CGCCACGAGCACCACCGAGAGCGCGAGCGCGTTCGCGACCCGCAAGCGGCCCCTCGACGCGAACCGGTCGAGGCGCTCGACGAGGGCCGCCGCGTCGCTCGGCGAACGCACACCGAGCGCGAGGACCGGACCCAGCCCGCGGGCCAGACCGAACGGCGCGAGCACCGCCGCCCCCACGAGCGGCCGGCCGCTCGCGAACGCGGCGACGGACACCACCACGACCGTCCCGTGGCCCAAGTAGGTGAGGAACCCTGGCCCGAGGCCGAGCCCGTACAGGAACGCCGCGACGTGCGGCGGGAAGAACGTGCGCCACCAGTCCGGGACCTGCCGCCGCAGCTGCGGCACCGGCACGGGCGCCCCCAGCTCGCGAGCGACGTACAGCGCCGCCGCCGACGCGACGAGCACGGCGCCCGGAACCCCCCACGGCGCGCCGAGCAGCGCGCCCGCCCCCGACAGGAGCGACCCGACGATCGCGGCGGCCACGGCGGCGCCGATCGCGTGCAGGGCGAGCGAGATCCCCCATCGGCTCCGGCTTCCCCCGTGGACCACGGGGGTGATGGTCTCCACCATCGACAGGCCTCAGGGGCCGAACAGGCTCGAGATCCCCGCGACGACCGACGCGACGACGAGCGCGAGACCGACCGGCTCGCTCAGCACCGGACGTTGAGCTCCCGGTACGTGATGCAGAAGACCTTGCGGGCTCGCGGGCAGTAGCCGCGCACCGCGCCGTCGCCGTTGATCCGCGTGTCGGCGGTCGAGCAGCAGTCCTGGATATGCCGCACGCGTCCGTTGCAGCACCGGCTCCAGCCGCCCCCGTACCGCGGGTTCCGCACGAACGGGAACCGCTCCGGCACCACGGCCTGGCAGACCTTCCGCCGCGTCTGCCGTTCCGACAGATAGATCGCGCCCTCGTCGTCGACCGGGTAGCCGAGCCGCGGATGCACCGGGAACCCGTAGGCGTCCGTCCTCGAGAGCGGAGAGAAGGGGTGCGGACACGAGCCGGTCGTGTACAGGTGTCCGCAGATGTGGTGGGCTTCCGCGCGGTCGGGCGCGAGCGCGACCGCCACCATCGAGCCACCGGCGATCGCGACGACCGACCGCCCCAGCCTGCCGAGGAACGACCGTCGGCTCGTCCGGCGCGCGAGCTCGGTCCCGGCTCGCTCGACCGCCCCCATCAGCCGGCCCGGAGCTCCTCGGCCTGCATCGTTCGGCGCCGCGCGGCGTCGACCAGACCCTCGACCTGCTCGAGCGAGTTCACGGTCCCCTTGGACCGGACGACGCCGACCTCGTCGAGCACCACGACGAACGGCACACCGGGGACGCGGTACGCGGTCTCGAGATCCGGATCGGAGACGAGCTGGAGCTCCAGCCCGCTCGCGCGAGCGGCCGCGGGCAGCGACGGTGCGACCTGCTCGCAGATCAGGCAGGTGTCCGAGACGAACGCCACCAGCCGGCCCCGCCCCGGCCCGCCGACCAGTCTCGCGGAGCCGTCGGGCGTTCGGACCCGCCGGGCCTGAGGCGCCTCACCGAGCGGCGGGCCCTCGTCGTCGACCTCGAGCGCCCCGAGCGGGGCGAGGCGGAGCTGCAGCACGCCGATCTGGCGCGCGAGCGCGACCACGACGATCGCCAGCACGGCGACCAGGATCCACTGGACGACGAAGGCTGCGGCCCACCACCCCGACACGCCGGGTCAGCCCCGCTCCCGAGCCCTCGGGGGTTTCGGCGTCTGGTCGGGGAGATCATGGGACGGCGAGAACGAGCTCGGCGCGGTCCACTCGGGCTCGCCCTTCGCGTCGAGGAACTGCATCACGGGCGTCCCGTCGGCCGTCAGCCCGATGATCGCGCGAAGCTCGCCCTCCTTGTTCAGCAGCCGCAGGATCGGCGAACCCTCCGCCGCCAGCCCGATCCGGGCGCGCACCTTGCCGTCCTCGTCCTGCAGCGAGATCGTCGGCGAACCCTGCTGCGCGAGCGAGTAGACGAAGCCGAGCTGGCCGTCCTTGTTGCGGAGCGCGAGCGTGGGCGAGCCCTCGGTGCCCAGACCGAACTTCGCACGCACCTTGCCGTTGCGGTCCACCATCGCCATGCTCGCCGACCCGTCGGAGAACAGCCCGAACGTGGCGCGGACCTTGCCGTCGTCGTCGGCGATCGCCAGGCCGGCCGAGCCGTCGGGCTGCACCCCGAAGCGCGCGCGCAGCTTGTCGTCCGCGCCGTAGAACGACATGAACGGGAGATCGTCGTTCGAGACGCCGAACCGGGCGCGCACGCGCCCCTCCGAGTCCTCGATCTCGATCTCGCCCGCCCTGATGACCCGTTTGCGCATCCCGC
>CBRGMI010000307.1:0-2325 GCA_967797495.1 uncultured bacterium | reverse complement strand
TCGCGGACACCGTGAAGAGCCTGTCGGACGCCCCCGTCGAGTTCGAGACCGATCAGTCGCAGGCCCGGATCCGGTGCGCGGCGTACGAGGGTTCCCTTCGGCTGCTGCCGGCCGAGGACTTCCCGGCCCTGCAGCCACCGTCGGGGACCCGGATCGTGGCGGAGGCGCCTCGGTTCGCGGAGGCGGTCGGGCAGGTGGCCAGGGCGGCGTCGCGCGACGAGGCGAGGCCCGTGCTGACCGGGATCCTGCTCGAGGTGAGCCGCGAGGGCGTGACGCTGGTCGCGACCGACTCGTACCGGCTCGCCGTTCGAGACCTGGTGGCGACGGCCGCCGGCGAGGCGCGGGCGATCGTCCCGGAGCGCGCCCTGTCCGAGGCCGGCCGCGCCGCGCAGGCCGTCGAGAAGGGCGAGGTCGAGGTGTTCGTCGACGAGAGCCAGGTCTCGTTCCAGGTCGGGCAGCTGATGCTCACGTCGCGGCTGATCGAGGGCGAGTTCCCGAACTACCGCCAGCTCCTGCCCGAGCAGTACGAGAGCCGCCTCACGGTCTCGCGGCAGCAGCTGATCGACGCGGTGCGCAGGGTCGGGCTGCTCGCCCGCGACACGTCGCCGGTCCGGCTCGAGTTCAACGCGCTCGGCGTGAAGCTCTCGTCGTCGTCGCCGGATCTCGGTCAGGCGGTCGAGGCGGTGGAGGCCCGGTACGAGGGCGAGGACATCACGGCGGCGTTCAACCCGAACTACCTCGCGGACGGCCTGGCCGCCGCGTCGGGCGAGTCCGTGCGGCTCGAGGTGCGGGACGGTCTGAAGCCGGGGATCGTCCGCGGCGAGTCGGACGAGTTCACGTACCTCGTGATGCCGGTGAGGCTGCCGACGCCGGTCGGTTGACGACGGGGTGCGGCTCGCGTGGGTCGAACTCCGGGACTTCCGCAACCACGTCGAGACGCGCCTGGACGACCTCCCCGACGCGCTGATCACGGTCGCCGGCCCGAACGGCGAGGGCAAGACCAACCTGCTCGAGGGGATCGCCTTCCTGTTCTACCTCCAGTCGCCGCGCACGTCGTCCACGGAACCGGTGGTCCGGCGTGACGCGGACGGCCCCGCCTACGCGCGCGGCGAGGTCGTCACCGAGGAGGCGGGCAGGGTGCTGGTCGAGGTCGAGATCCCCGGACGAGGCGCCAACCGCGTCCAGGTGAACCGATCGACGGTGCGGCGCAAGCGCGACCTGCGCCGGCAGGTTCGCGCGGCGTACTTCGGTCCGGACGACCTCGTGATCGTGATCGGGGATCCGTCCAAGCGACGCGACTTCCTCGACGAGGCGATCCGGTCGCTGTGGCCGCTCAAGGAGTCCGCGATGACGGCGTACGAACGCACGCTGCGACAGCGCAACCGGTTGCTCAAGGAATGGGAGGGACGCGGGGCACCGACCGGGCTGGAGGCCTGGGACGCCGAGCTGGTCAAGAACGGGAGCGCGCTGGTCCGGCTCCGCGCCGAGGCCGCGACGCGGCTAGCCCCGTCGGCGGAGGAGGAGTACCGCCACCTCGCCGGGTACGGCCTCGCCTGCGAGTACGCTCCGAACGTGACCGGGGAGCCGCTCGAGGAGGCGTTCGAGCGGCGGCTGGCCGAACGCCGGAGCGACGAGCTCATCCGGCGGACCACCCTGGTCGGCCCCCATCGCGACGACCTGTCGCTCGCGGTCCGGGACCTCGGCGCCCGGAGCTTCGCGAGCCACGGGGAGGCCTGGGCGGCGGCGCTCTGCCTGCGGCTCGGGCTCGCGAGCGCCGTCGCGGACGAGGTCCGGGAACGCCCGGTGCTGCTCCTGGACGACCCCTTCTCGGCCCTCGACCCGCGCAGGCAGCGGCTGGTGGGGGAGCGGCTCGCGGACCGCGGACAGGTCCTGGTCAGCGTGGCCGACGACGCCCACGTGCCCGAACCCTCGTCGCTCGTCCTCGACGTGTCGGCCGGCACGGTCACCGCGCGGGGGGCGTGATCGGGATGCCGCACTCGAAGGGGTTCGCGCACCGCAGGGACGAGCGGACCCCGAAGGCGACCAGGATCGGCGACGTCGTCGACGGCCTCCTGCGCGAGCGGGCGTTCGCGCGGGGCATGCCGATCGGCCGGCTCGCGTCCGATTGGGCGTCGGTGGTGGGCCCCCGGCTGGCCGCGGAGTCCGCCCCGGTGAGCCTCGAACGCGGCGTCCTGGTGGTCGCCGCGACCACCGGACCGTGGGGCGCGCAGGTGCGGTTCCTAGCCGAACAGATCCGTGAACGAGCCCAAACGGCGATCGGCCCCGGGAGCGTCGCCAAGGTGCAGGTGGTCGTGCGGGCCGACC
>CBRGMI010000306.1:0-2357 GCA_967797495.1 uncultured bacterium | reverse complement strand
CGTTCGGGTCGCCACAGGTCGGTGTGGAAGACGCCGTCGATGCCGTTGAGCGCGTTCCAGAAGTAGCCGGACTGGCCGGGCTGCGCGGCGTAGAACGCCCAGGACACGCCGGCGTCCTCGAGCTGTTCGGGCACCGTGCGGAACGTGAAGCACGAGTCGTGCTTGGTGAGGTTCCCGCGCTCGTCCTTCACCAGGACGAACACGTTCTTGCCCACCGCGTCGCACCCCCAGCTCTTGAACGTGCGGCCGTCCGAGAGCTGGCGGGTCTCGATGTTCTCCGGGTTGTCGAGCGCGCCCCCCGACTGTCCCGCCACGAAGAAGAAGTGGTTCGGATAGGACGGGCCGCCGACCGACGCGAAGAAGTTGTCGCACAGCACGTAGTCCTTCGCCCACGACCAGTAGTTCGGGATCGACGTCCCCTCGAACTGCGTGTAGGCCCACGGATCGCCGAACTGCCCGTTGCCGAACCCGTCGTACGCGCCGCCGTTCACGTCGTTCAGGTGCGCCGCCCGGTCGTGGGGGATGTCGCCCGGGAGCCAGTGGGGGCTCGCCGTGAGCGGCACCTCCTGCCCGAACTTGACGCCGACCGTAGCGCCGTTGGCGCCGGGGAACCTGCCGTACAGGTTGTCGAAGCTCCGGTTCTCCATCATCACGTAGATCGCGCGCTTGATCGGCCACCGCGTGTCGGTCGCCACGACCGACGCGGTCGCGCCCGGCGCCACCACCGGCTGCTTGCGGCCGCCGCCGGTGCACGCGTACATCGTCGCGCCCGCCAGGGCGAACGCGGACGTGCGCAGGAACGATCGCCGGGAGAACAGCGGCGAGTCGTCGTGTCCGAGACGTTCGTAGCTCGAACGCTTCTGGGGGGGTGGGGGGCAGGCTCCGTGCACGGTTGCCCAAGCTATCAAGCAACCCCGCGAACGATATCCTTCTGCGACCCTCAGACCCCATGCATCAGCACAGGTTCTCCACCGCGTTCTCCGGCGCGTTCTCTGGCGCGTTCTCTGGCGCGATCGCATGTGTGTGCGTGGCGCTCGCGCTCACCGCGTGCACCGGCGACGCAGAGCCCGGCGAGCCGTCCACGACGCCTCCGGTCACGCCGATCTCTGAGACGGCTCCGACAGTCTCGCCCACGCCCCCCGTGCTCCCGGACGGGCCGCCCGCGACGCGAGGGCCGGTCGCCGCGGACTGCATCAACGGGTGGGTGACGCCCCCTCGTGACTCGGCTCGCTACGCCGAGCCGCTGCGGGTGATCCGTCGGGCAACGGGCGTCGAGGGTCCGCTCGAGGTGGTGGACCTGCGCTTCTTCGAGGGCCCTGAGTCGCCTCCTTCGGACAAGGGCTACCTCCTGGACATCCGGCGCTGGTACGTCAAGGCATTCGCGAAGCACGACTTCTCGTTCCAGGGACGGTTCCTCGTGGAGTCCCGGGAGTTCGGGGCGGGTCTGGTCGCGGTCGCTCCCTACGACACAAACGGCTACCGGTCGCCGGATTGGGTCGGGTTCCAGTTCGACAGCGGCGACCTCGAGGCGCGGGTCTATCCGGGGCTGCCCGGAAGCTGGGCCGGGGTGCCCTACGACTTCGTGAGCGGGGGTGCGGGGCTGGAGATCCCGGGGTTGCCCGACGAGGTGGTCGGCTGCTTGTCTGCGAGCTGACGGCGATCGCGGAGCCTCGTCGAGGTCGCCCTGCCGCGCTAACCGCCGGCGAGCACCGCCGCACCCACCGCGCCCGACAGGTCACGGAACTCACTGGAGAGCAACGCGGGAGGTTGTTCGGGGACGAACAGCTGCGGCCCCATCGCATCGCGGATCCGGTCCACGAACGCCGGGCCGAGCCGATCCCCGAGGCCGCCGCCGATCACGATCGCCTCGAGTGCGAGGAGGTTCTGGACCGACGCGAGCCCGACCCCGAGCGCCTCCACCGCGTCGTCGACCAACTCGCGCGCCATCTTGTCCTTCTTCTCGAGCGCCACCGCCCAGACCCCGCTCGACAGACGGGTCCGTCCCCGCTTCGCCATGATGTCGAACAGGTCGGTCTTGTGGCCCTCCTTCACCAGGCGGCGGGCCTGCACCTCCATCTGGCCTCGGCCGGCGTAGGCCTCGAGGTGTCCGCGGCGGCCGTCCGAGCACACCCGCCCGCCGGGCTTCACGATCATGTGGCCGATCTCCCCGGCCGCGCCCTGCCCCTGGTAGACCTCCCCATCGAGCACCAAGCCCCCGCCGACTCCGGTGCCGATCCAGACGCCGAGCAGGTTCCGGTACCCGCGACCCGCCCCCCGCTTCCACTCACCGAGGATCGCGACGCGCACGTCGTTGTCGAGCCTGACCGGCACGCCGCCGAGCGCCTCGGAGACCATGG
>CBRGMI010000305.1:0-2364 GCA_967797495.1 uncultured bacterium | reverse complement strand
CCAGGATCACCCACAACGCGTTGGTCTCGAACGACCCGAAGACGGCGTTGATCGGACCGCCTTCCTGGGCCAGGACACCACGCAGCACGTTGCGACCTCCTCGGGTTTCGGGACGCCCGGACCCGGTTGGGGCGGCCGGAGCCCGGCAAGTATAGGGAGTCGACCGTCAGCTGACCTGCGACGGAACGTCCTCGGTCGCCGGCCCCGCACGTCCACCGATCCGCCGCAGTAGGACGAACCCGAGCAGGCCGGTCGCGGCGGCCGCCAGGATGATCGCGACCGTCGCCGGTTCGACGAGCCGGGGCGGGAGCGCCAGCTCGGCGACGAACAGCGAGACCGTGAAGGGGATCCCGGCCACCACCCCGGCGACCACGACGTGGCCCCGGTCGACCCCCTCGGGGAGGCGCCCCAACCCCCATCGCAGGGCGAGCAGCACCGCGATCGCGATCCCGAGGGGCTTCCCGACGATCCTGGACGCGAGGATGCCGAGCCCCAGACGGCCGGTGGCGGCCTCGGCGAACGCGTGCCCCGACAGTTGGACCCCGGCGTTGGCGAGCGCGAAGAGCGGAACGACGACGTAGCTCGACCAGGGCAGCAGGAGCGCCTCGGCCCGGGCGAGCGGCGAGACGGTCTCTCGAGACAGGCGGGCGAGGTCCAACCACTGCGCGGCGTCGGCGTCCGGGGGATCGGGCTCGTCGACGGTCAGATCCGCGACCCGATGCGCCTCGATGCTCACGTGCCGAGGACGCTGGAACGCAACGGCGGGCGTCAGGAACGCGATGACCACGCCCGCGATCGTGGGCGACACCCCGGATGCGTCGAGCGCCACCCAGGCTCCGACCCCCAGGGCCACATACACGACGACGGCCCTGACCCCGATCCGCCAGAAGAGCGCGTACGCGACGAAGATGGCCAGCGCGCCCACGAGCGCCGCCGCCTCGATCCCCTCGGAGTAGAAGGCGGCCACGATCACGATGCTCCCGAGGTCGTCCACGATGGCCAGGGCCAGCAGGAGCGCCTTCAGCCCCGGCGGAGCGGTCCTTGCCAGGGACAGGACGGCGAGCACGAAGACGATGTCGGTCGGCATCGCGATCCCGAACCCATCGGCCGCCGCGCTCCCCCAGGTGATCGCGAGGTAGACGCCGGCCGGCACCAGCATGCCCCCCAACGCGGCGATCACGGGCAGCGAGGCTCGCCCGCGTTGGCGGAGCTCCCCCGTCACGAGCTCCCGCTTGATCTCCAGACCCACGACCAGGAAGAACAGGGTCATCAGCCCGTCGGACACCCAGCTCCTCAGGTCGCCGCTCAGCGCCCGAGTGCCGAGACGGATCGTGAGCTCCGCATCCCAGACGCGCTGGTAGGAGTCGCCCGGCAGATTCGCCCAGACGAGCGCGATGGCGGTCGCGGCGAGCACGAGGATCGCCGAGGAGGTCTCCGTCTGCAGGAACGCCTGCAGGGGCTGCACGACCTTGCGGGGCAAGCGTCGACCCGAGCGAGACCACGTCGGCCGGAGACCGTCCGATGGGCCGGGATCGTCGTCGCGTTCGGTCCGGTCGGTCATGCGGAACCCTCTGCCGACCAGTCTTCCCGGCGCACCTTCAGAACATCTCCATCCTATCTGTGTTGCGAGGGGTCCCGGGCACGGGTAGCCTTCACGCGTTTTGACCACCAGCACCGAACCCCCCTCCGTGAGCCCCAACCGGGCGCAGCGCGGCGCGAACAAGAAGCGCCGTCTGCCGCTCGCGTTGCTCATCGCCCCCGTCGTGCTCGCCGCGATCGGTGTGGCGATCGTGCTCGTGCTGCGGGGCGGGGCGGACTCGATCATCGGCGGGGGCGACGAGCCCGCGCCGCCGTTCGACTTCATCGTCAAGCCCGCCACGGCGATCCCGACCGCACCCGACGCGGACGAAACAGCGCTCTCGACCAGCGCCGACGAGGTGGCGCAGGAGATCACGCCGACGATCGACGACCTGTACACGAAGGCCTTCCTGGACCCGAGCAACTGGCGCCACGATGACTACGAGGAGGTCTTCGCGACGTTCGCTCCACATGCGGCCGCGACGGCCGAGCAGAGCGTGGAGACCCTCACGCTGGGCGCCTCCGCCGGCGATGTCTTCGCCACCGTCGACCCGGCCAAGAGCAAGCTCTCCTACCAAGTGCTGTTCGACCCCGACGCCGCGCCGGAGACAGTTGTCGTCTCCGTGATCTTCCGGGCCACGGCGGAACGCAAGGCCGGCACGTATCTGGCGATCGTGAGCGAGGGGGAGTTCTTCCTCCGTCAGATCGACGGCCAGGAGGGCCAGGAGGCGGGATGGACGATCACCGCGTTCGACGTGACGCGGGACGACCACGAGACGCATCCGC
>CBRGMI010000304.1:0-2379 GCA_967797495.1 uncultured bacterium | reverse complement strand
ACCGAGCTCACGGTGGCCGAGGCGGCGGCCGCCCGATGCGACGAGGCGATCGGGGACGGCCTGGGCGACGAGGACTTCGGCGCGATCGTCCCGTTCCTGCGGAGGTAGCGCCGGCCCGAGGCCGCGCGCCTACCATCCTCGGCGTGAAGTCGACCCGGCAGCGCGCCCGCGAGGCCCTGCGGAGCGACGACTTCCGGCGGCTGTTCGCGATCCGGCTGATCACGCAGTCGGGCGACGGGCTGTTCCAGGCGGCGCTCGTGTCCTCGATCGTGTTCAACCCCCAGGAGCAGAACACGATCCTGAGCTTCGCCATCGCGGCGCTGGTGGTGTCCCTGCCCTTCTCGATCCTCGGCCCGTTCACCGGAGTGTTCATCGACCGCTGGTCGCGCAGGAAGATCCTCGTGGTCGCGCCGTGGCTGCGAGCCGCGGCCGTGTGGCTGGTGCTGTTCGACCCGAAGACGGCGCCGGTGCTGTTCTTCGGCGGCGCGCTGTGGGTGCTCTCGGTGAACCGCTTCTACCTCGCGACGGCGCAGGCGGTGGTCCCACGGATGGTCCCGACCGAGGACCTGCTGATGGCCAACTCGATGGCCACCGTCGGCGGGACGGTCGCGCTGCTCCTGGGCGTCTTCGTCGGCGGGTGGATCGCCGACCTGGTCGGGAACGCGCCGGTGATCGCGATCGCCGGCGCCGAGTGGCTGGCCGCCTCCGTGGTCGCGACCAGGATCCGGAGCCCGCTCCTGCCCCACCACGTGCCCGAGGCCCCGGTGGGGGACGAGCTCCGGCGCGTGGCGCGCGAGTTCGCCGACGGGATCACCCGGCTCGCGGGCACACCGCGGGCGCTCGCTCCGATCACCTCGATCACGTTGGACCAGGTCGGGCAGGGCATCGTGCTGGTGCTGTCGCTGTACGTGTTCCGCCATCGGTTCGGGGAGGGTGTCGGCTCGTTCTCGAACCTGATCGGTGCCGGCGGGGTCGGCGTGCTCCTCGGCATCCTCACGGTGGGCAAGCTCGAGGAGCGACTCCCCAAGGAACGGATCGTCGCGCTCGCCTTCCTCGCCGGCGGCCTCGTGCTGATCGCGGTCGCCACGTACGTCACGGGCTGGAGCGTCCTGATCGCGAGCTTCGCGGTCGGCCTCACGTTCGCGTGGAAGAAGATCCCGGTGGACACGATGGTCCAGGAGGCGATCCCCGACGGCTACCGAGGCCGCGTGTTCGCCGTGTACGACGTCGCGTACAACCTCTCGCGCGTGGCGGCGGCGTTCCTCGCGATCCCGCTGCTGAACACGTTCGGCGAGGCGTGGGCGGTCGCGATCATCGGTGTGGTGTTCATCCTGTGGAGCCCGGTCCTGCCCCGCTGGATCGGCCGGATCCCGGAGCTTTCCATCCGGTTCTACGAAGGAGGGCGCGCGGAGGAGGATCCGCGCGCGGTCGTCTGGGGTGGGGTCGAGGAGACCGTCGAGGTGGAACGCCGCTCGCTGGAGGAGACCGACGGCGTGCGACGGACGCGCTATCGCCTGCGGATGCTGGACGGGACGACGATCGAGGTGTCGAAGGTCGAACCCGACGGCGCCTGGACGCTCGAGCGCGAACTCGAGTGATCCGAGGCTCGTCGGGGGGAAGCCGCCGAAACCCGGAACCCGATGGTAGAACGATCCTCTCGTGTCCAACGACTCCACCCAACCGATCCCGCCCGCGCCGCCCGAGCCGACGGCTCCGGGAGGCAGCGGTGGTCGCCGCACTTGGATCGTCGTCGCGCTCGTCGTTGCCTTGGTGGCGCTCGGGGGCGTGATCGCGGCGATCGCGCTCGGCGGGGACGACGAGGACCAGCGTTCGTTTCCGATCGCGACCGGCCCGACGCCGCCGACCGGGACCACGAGCCCGTCGACCCAGCCGACGGGCTCGACGGGCTCCACGGGCTCAACGGGAGTGACCGGATCGGCGAACCCCGGCTGCTCGGGCGCCCCGGCGCCGGCCACGCTCGACGACGGCACCTACTTCGGGTTCATCGAGAGCATCGACACGGGATCGGACGCGATGGCGTTCGACCTCGCCTGCTTCTACACCGGCGACGAGGCCAACGAGCAGGCCGCGCAACGCGGGGACGAGGTGCCGGTGCCCAACGACGTCTACATCGTGAATGACAACCCGTCGACCCGAGACGTCCCGGTGGATCCGGGCACCGAGCTGCGGTTGATCGACTGGAACGCCTGCTGCGAGACGTCGCCGGGTGCCGAGCTGGACGCGCTCGCCACCGCGGTCGCCCAGGGGGATTTCGTCGAGATCGACGGTTTCCGGTACGCCGGGGGCCTCTCGCCTTACTGGATCACCATCGAGGACGGCCGGGTCGTGCTGATCGAGGAGCAGTTCCTGCCGTGAGCC
>CBRGMI010000303.1:0-2394 GCA_967797495.1 uncultured bacterium | reverse complement strand
CGCTCGGGGGTTCCCAACAGGACGTCGCTGCTTCCTCGCGCCATCTCGCCTCCGTGTTCGTCGAACCAGCGATCCGTAGGCGAGGGGCGAGTCGGTCCGCAGGCAAGGCCCGTTCGATCGCTCGTCGAGGATCCCCGGGCGGCGCCCGAGATACATACCCTACTATCCGGAGGCGGACGTGCGCTCCGGACGTTCCCGCCTCGTTGCGCGGACGCGGCCCACCGCACGGGCGCGGGGTCGCACCGCTTCGATCCATGGAGGGGACGTGCAGGACCGCCCGCGGGTCTGGCTCATCGGCGTGGTGCTCGCGCTCCCGCTCGCCGGGCTCGCCCTGCTCCTCGCCGTCCCGAGCACCGACGTCATGTGGGAGCACCACCCGTCGCACTTCCTGCTCGTCCTCGCGGTCGCGCTGATCAACGTCGCGCTCGCGCTGGTCGCGAGCGAGGCGGCGCACCAGCATGCCGACGCCCGGCTGTTCCTCGTCTCGCTCGCGCTGATCACCAGCTCCGGCTTCCTCGCATTGCATGCGCTCGCGACACCCGGCGTCCTGCTCGATCATCCGAACTCCGGGTTCGCCATCGCCACGCCGATCGGTCTGCTGCTCGCCTCGGGGTTCGCCGCCGGGTCCGCCGTCGAGCTCAGCCGCGCGGACGCGGCAAGGATCCTTCGGCGCCGAACGCCGATCCGAGGCGCCCTCGCGCTCCTGTTGATCGCCTGGGCGATCGGGTCGCTCACCGGCGTGCCGTTCCTCGACCGGCCCCTCGAGGAGGAGGCGCCGCTCGCCTTCCGGCTGCTCACCCCGGTGGGGATCGGGTTGTACGCGTTTGCGGCGTGGCGATACCTGCGGATCTTCCGGATCCGGCGGCGGTTGCTCCCGCTGTCGGTCGCGGTCGCCTTCCTGCTGCTCGCCGAGGCCCTGATCGCGGTCGCCTTCGCGCGGAGCTGGCACGTGTCGTGGTGGGAATGGCACGTCCTGATGGCCGTTGCCTTCGCGATCGTGACCATCTCGGTCCGCACCGAATATCGGCGCGAGGGTTCGGTCACCGCCGCCTTCGGAGGGCTCTACCTGGAGCAGACGCTCGAACGCATCGACCGGCGCTCGTCCGGAGCGATCGCGCAACTCATGCCGGCGGTCCGATCACGCGAGTCGCTCGCTCCCGTCCTCGAGCGGCTCCGGCGCGAGGGGTTCGGATCCGACGAGATCGTCCTGCTCGAGCGCGCCGCGCGCGAGATGGCCCGTGTCGACGATCTGTTCCGTCCGTACGTCGGCCCCGCGCTCGCGGACCGGCTCGAGCTCGAGCCCTCGATCGCCGAGCTCGGAGGTCGCGAGGCGGAGGTGACGGTCCTGTTCGCCGATCTCGCGGGCTTCACGAGCTTCTCGGACGGGAGATCACCGATGGACGTCGTCCAGATGCTCAACGCCTACTGGGCGAGCGCCGTCCCGATCGTCACCGAGCGTGAGGGCGGGCTGATCGAGCGCTTCGCCGGCGACGCGATCCTCGTCGTGTTCAACGCGCTGGAGGACCAGCCCGATCACGCGCTTCGCGCCGTGCGCGCCGCGACGGCGATGCAACGGGCCGTGACCGAGACCTCCGACGACCGCCCGGACTGGCCGAGGTTCCGGATCGGCATCAACTCCGGGCCGGCGGCGCTCGGCAACGTGGGCGCGGGCACGCACCGGAGCTTCACCGCGGTCGGCGACACCACCAACGTCGCGGCTCGGCTGCAGGCGGCGGCCCCCGCCGGCGGGATCCTGATCGGCCAGGCGACGTTCGACGCCGTGAGAGGCGAGGTGGCGGCCGAACCCTTCGGCGACCTGGACCTGAAGGGCAAGCCCGCACCGGTGCCCACGTACGAGGTGCGCGTCGACCGAAGCACGTCGGCCTAGGATTCGGCCGTGCGCATCTGCCCATCGTGCGGCGAGGAGAACTCGGACCGAGCGCGCTTCTGTCAGAACTGCGCCACGCCGCTGACCGAGACCGAACGCTCCTCGGAGGTCCGCAAGGTCGTCACGATCGTGTTCGCCGACGTCACGGGGTCGACCGCCCTCGGCGAACGCCTCGACCCCGAGGCCCTTCGCCGCGTCATGGGCCGCTATTTCGAGGAGATGTCATCCGTGATCGAACGACACGGCGGGACGGTCGAGAAGTTCATCGGCGACGCGGTGATGGCGGTGTTCGGGATCCCGCAGCTGCACGAGGACGACGCGCTTCGAGCGGTTCGAGCGGCGGACGGCATGCGGCAGGCGCTCGAGTCGTTGAACCACGACCTCGAACGCGACCATGGCGTCGGGCTCGCGGCGCGGATCGGCGTGAACACCGGCGAGGTCGTCGCCGGGGATCCATCGAGCGGTCAGCGCCTGGTGACCGGCGACGCGGTGAACGTCGCCGCCCG
>CBRGMI010000302.1:0-2399 GCA_967797495.1 uncultured bacterium | reverse complement strand
GTCGACCGGATCCCCTACTACGTGTTCGCGGTGCTGATGTTCGGGACCACGTTCTTCCAACAGCGCCAGATGCAGCAGGCCACCCCGCCCGGCGGCTCGTCCCAGCAGCAGGCGCTCCTCAAGGTGATGCCGATCCTGTTCGGCGTCTTCGGCGTCTTCTTCCCCGCCGGCCTCGTCCTGTACTGGACGACCTCGAACGGGTGGCAGATCGGTCAGCAGTACTTCATGCTCAAGAGCCGCCCGACGGCCGAGCAACTCGCCGAGAACGCCAAGTCCAAGCCTCAGAAGGCCGAGAAGAAGGGGTTCATGGCCTCGATGATGGACCGCGCCGAGCAGCAGCGAAAGCTCCGAGGCGACTCGCCATCGAAGCCGGGCAGCGGGAAGCCCGGGAACCCCAAACCACCCGCGCCCAAGGGGGGGACCGGCGGCTCGACCGGGTCCGGTCCCGACAAGCCGGGGTCCAACCCCAAGCAATCCGGGTCCGGAGGCAACGGCCGTGGAGGAGATCCGAAGAAGCGCCCCAAGCGTTGAGGAGGCCGTCGAGGCCGCCCTCGGCGAGCTCGGCCTCACCGAACAGGAGGCCGACGTCCAGGTCGTCCAGGAGCCTCGGTCCGGCGTGTTCGGGGTCGGCGCCCAGGAGGCCATCGTGGTCGTCCGTCCGCGCGCCAAGCCCGGTGGCGACCTGAGCGAGGACGACCTCGACGAACAGGCCGAGATCGCGACCGAGTTCCTCGAGGGCATGCTCGAACGGATGGGCATCACCGCGACCGTCGAACCGGCGTTCGAGGACGGCACGATGTACGTGGACGTGATCGGCCCCGAACCCGACGACGAGGACATGGGCCTGTTGATCGGCCGGCATGGCCAGACGCTCGAGGCGATCCAGGAGCTCGCCCGCGTGGCAGTCGGCCAGCGGACCGGGCTCCCGGCTCGGGTGGTCGTCGACATCGAGGACTACCGCAAGCGCCAGATCGAGCGACTCTCAGCGCGGGTACGCGAGATCGCCCTGAGGGTCGCCCGGACCGGTCGCCCGGAGACGCTCGAGCCGATGAACCCCTTCCTCCGCAAGATGGTCCACACGGCAGTGGCCGGGGTCGATGGGGTGGGCAGCTCCAGTGAGGGCGAGGGTGCGGAACGGCGAGTGGTCATCCATCGAGCGAGGTAGCCCGCGGCGGCCGACCTCGTCGACCTCAAGGTGTCGTTTCACGTGAAACACCGATGAACGACCCCGACGCCCTCCGAGCACAGGCCGAGAGCCTCGGCGTTGCGCTCGATCGGTCGCAGGCAACACGGCTGATCCGGTTCGAGGAGCTGCTCGCCGACCGGGCCATCCCACTGGGCGCCGTCGCGCGTTCGGACGCGACCCGGATCAGGGAACGCCACATCCTGGACAGCCTGCGAGCGGTCCCGGTAGTCGAGGGCACCGACCTGGCCGCGGACCTGGGCTCGGGCGCCGGGCTCCCCGGCGTCGTGGTGGCCATCGCGCTCCCCCGGCTTTCGATGCTGCTGGTCGATCGCCGTCCGCGGCGAGCCGCCCTCCTCGAGCTCGCGGTGGAGGAGCTGGGCGTGTCGAACGCGACCGTCGTCGCCGGTCTGGTCGCGGAGATGCCGGGCCGGGTGGACGTCGCCCTCGCGCGGGCCTTCGCTCCGCTGGACGAGGCCTGGGCCCAGGCTCGCGGAATCTTGCGACCCGGGGGACGGCTCGTCTACTTCGCGGGAGCCGAGACCACGATCCCGGTGGCGCCCGAGGGCTCCGCGATCCTGGATGTCCTGCACACGCCCGTGCTTGAAAGCTCGGGCGCCCTGGTTATCATGACTGGTCAGTGACGGAGCCCACTTCCTCTCGGGCAGCTCGTTCGTCCTTCAAGCCGAAGCCCGAATCCACACGAGCGACCGAGGCTTCAGGGACGCAACCGACTGCCGCGCAACGCCGTTCGGAGACCACCGGCTCGACGGCCTCGAACCCGGACGCCCGGCGCCACGGTCGGGCGCGGATCATCGCGGTGGCCAACCAGAAGGGCGGCGTGGGCAAGAGCACCACGGCGGTCAGTCTCGGGGCGTCCCTGGCCGAGCTCGGCTACAGGGTCCTGGTCGTCGACCTCGACCCGCAGGGCAACGCCTCGACCGGACTTGGGATCCGTCACGAGGAGCGTGAGGTCACCGTCTACGACGTGCTGGCGGACGAGGCGCCGATCGAGGGGGCGATCGTCCCGACACCGGTCGACAACCTGTTCGCGATCCCCTCCACGATCGACCTCGCCGGCGCGGAGATCGAGCTCGTGAGCCAGTTCTCGCGCGAGCTGCGCCTGAAGAAGGCCATCGAGCCGCTCAAGCACGACGCCTACGACTTCGTGTTCCTGGACTGCCCGCCCTCGCTCGGCCTGCTGACCGTGAACGCG
>CBRGMI010000301.1:0-2401 GCA_967797495.1 uncultured bacterium | reverse complement strand
GGCGACGTTCCGCCTTCCCTAAGGCTCGTTCGACTTCGGCCCGATACATCTGTGCAGACCTGATCGAAACCTTGGAGTTCGCGCATGAACCCACATCCACCTCTCGGTTCGTCTGGGGAGACCCGCTGGGACAGAGTCGTCGGGCCCTCCGGAGCCTATGTGTCCCGATCGGAAGCTCCCCACCAGGTCCGCCCTACGAGGCGGATCGCCGACGCGGTCGTCGCGTTGCTGATCACGCAGATCCTTCTCATCGGCACCGAAGCGCTTGCCCTCCTCAATCGGATCCGTCTCCTCGAGCGCGCCCGTGAGGGCCACTTCGTGACGCTGGCTCAGGTCGCGCGAGCCGACAACCGGGTCATCGCGTCGGCGGTCGTCTGGCTCGTCGTGTTCGCCGTGACGGGGATCGTGTGGTGTGTGTGGCAACACCGCGCGCAGCGGAACGCGATCGAGCTCGCGGACGGGAAGCTCGAGTTCACCCCGGGATGGGCAGTGGGGTGGTGGTTCGTCCCGTTCGCGAACCTCGTCAAGCCGTTCCAGACGGTGCGAGAGCTGTGGAAGGCGAGCCATGGTGGGCACAACGGACGGGTCGTTGCCACCTGGAGTGTGATCGGCTGGTGGTGGGGCCTTTGGCTCACTGCGAGTGTGCTCGAGCGGATCATCGTCCGTGTTGGTTCGCCGAACGACCTTTCGGACTTCATCCGTCACGACATGTTGGGGATCGTCGCGAACGGCGTCACGGTCGTCGCGGCGATCTTGGCGATCATGATCGTGCGCTCAGTCGTTGCTCTTCAGGAACGCGCCGTTGTCCCACCGGTCCCTGGCCCGTTGCCGCCGATGCCGATCGCCGGCATCCGCGTGCCACCGGCGCCGCCGCCTCCACCAGCCGGGCAGCGACACGCCCGAGCATCGTGTCTCCGGCGCTCGAGCTTGAAGGCCACGCCCCTATCCTTACCGCCGCTGCGATCTGGCATCTCGCCGTAGGGCGCTGACGTGCTCCTTCGGTGCGAAAGCGGCATAGTCGAACGCGCCGGGGGAGTTCCTGTCGTTCAGCGCCGGCCGATCTGGCGGCGAAGCACGCGGCGCGTGAGGTAGAGCCGGATCGCGAGGCTCGCGCCCGAGGTGATGGCCACCGAAGCGAGGGCCACCGAGGGGCGCCCGAGGATGGCGAACACCGTCACGATGAGCAGGCGCGCATCTCGACCACCGAACACGAATCCGATCGAACGCTCGGGGGCGGGCGGGAGGCCAAGTGCCGTGATGCGATCCTTGGTGGCCATCGAGAGCATCGCGCCGGTCGTGGCCGCGACGGCCAGCGCAACGGCGACCGATGGATCGGTCCCGGCCTCGATCGCCCAGAGCGCAAGCCCGCCGATCACACAAGCATCGGCCAGGCGGTCGAGAACACCGTCCAGGAGTGCCCCCGCCGCGCTCGCCCGGACCTGGAGCCTCGCGATCTCCCCGTCGACCCCGTCGAGGAGCGAACCCGCGTGCACGAGGAGCCCGCCGGCGACTCCCGCACCCATCGCGAGACTCCATGCGCCCGCCAGCGTGACGAGGAAGGCGACGACCGAGACGACATCGGGGTGCAATGGTAGGTGTGCGAGGGCCATCGACAGGCGGGTGGAGACCGGTCGGTTGAAGTACCGCGCGACCGGGCCGTCGGCGTCTTTGGTCAGCGAGCGGCGGAGGCGTTGGGCGGCGCGGCGAAGGTCCGCCGGCGTGTCCACGTCCTGCCACCACGCGCCTTGGGGCAGCGGCAGGGCCTCGAGCGGATCTGTGCGCGCGAGCTCGGTCACCGCGCCGGCGAGCGAGTCGTCCCCTCGTGCCGCCGCGCGCCGCTGGGCTTCGAAGATCGCCACCGGCAGCAGGAAGGCACCGCAGTCGATCGAGGGATCCTCGAACTCCTTCGAGAAGGCGATCGCGTGCTCCTCGTGCAGACGCACACGGGTGCCCTCGGCCCAGGCCTTGGGGTCTGGGGCGTGGTCGACCAGAACTCCGTAACTGCTGGACGACAGCAGCGGCTCGAGTGCACCTTCGCCGAACACGTGGTCCGTGGTCACGAGCAGGAAGGACCCCTCTTCAGCCAGGTGAGGCTCGGCCGCCGCGAGCGATGCTCCGTTACCCCTCTCCCAGCTCTCGGCGAACACGGCGCGAGCCCGGCCCGGCGCGATCCGGTTCACGACGGTTGCCACGGGGCCGGCCTGGTAGCCGACGACGACGACGACTCGCTCGATCCCTGCCGCAAGCAGGCTCCGTACCGCGCGACCAGCCAGGCTGAGGCCGCCGACACGGACGAGGGCTTTCGAGCCTCCGCCGGTCACGTCGGCAAGGCGTTCGGACCGTCCGGCTGCCAGAACGACGGCGACCCGGGGACGGGCGAGCCTGTCTTCGCCCGCCGGAG
>CBRGMI010000300.1:0-2403 GCA_967797495.1 uncultured bacterium | reverse complement strand
CCCGAGCTCGACCTCGGGCCCCGGACCGACGGGCTCGCATCGCACGTCGATGTCCTCGAGCGCCGCCTTGCCGCAGACGCCGCACGAGGAGGTGGCGTAGAAGTTCCGGCGGAGCCGTTCGGCGTCGAAGGGTCGCGCGAGCGTGACCGAGACCACGTTGTAGCGCTGGTCCTCGCCGGGCAGGTTGTCGCAGTAGGCCACGCGCTGCACGTCCCCCGGCGCGATCAGCCCCTCCGTGAACAGGAACCCGACGGCGAGCTCGAAGTCCCCCCCGGGCGTCCGCATCGTCACCGCCACCTGCAGCGCGTCCTGACCCGGTCCCTGTACGCGGATCTCGAGCGGCTCCTCGGTGGCCAGGCTGTCGGTGCGTTCGGAGCGGATCCCGTCGTGCACGGCCACCACCCGTGCCCGGGTGGAGCTGTGGCGGATCGGTTCGGCGACGCTCACCGCTCCAGTATCCGACCGCGGGCCGCGAGGGTCCATCTCCGCGGTGAATCGGGCGGCGAGGCTCAGTGCGAGACGGCGGCGGCGGCGATCTCGGAGACGAGCTCGCGCTTCCAGAAGCGGTCGAGCGCGAACGGGGCGATCAGCTCTGGCACCGTGCCGGTGTGGATCAGGTCTGCCATCGTTACGCCCACGATCGGGGTCGCCTTGAAGCCGTAGGTCCCCCACCCCCCGTCGATCAGGAACCCCTCGATCTCGGTCGTCCCCATGATGGGCGAGTAGTCGGGCGAGACGTCGCACAGGCCGCCCCACGCGCGCATCACCTTCACGCGCGACAGGAACGGGAGGAGCTCGAGCGCGTGCTCGGCCGTGACCTCGAGGAAGTTCAGCGTCGAGTCCTGGGCGTACGACGAGTACGGCTCGATCTCCGAGCCGATCAGCACCTCGCCTCGATCGGTCTGCGAGACGTAGACGTGCAGCGTGGCCGAGACCAGGATCGCGTGGAGGAACGGCTTGAGCGGCTCGGTCACGAAGGCCTGCAGGGGGTGCGTGGTGATCGGGACCCGGACCCCGGCCATCCGCGCGATCTCGGAGGTCCAGCCGGCCGTCGCCGAGACGACCACCGGTGCCGAGACGTCGCCGGCGCTCGTCGAGACGCCGATGACCTTCCCGCCGTCGACCCTCACACCCGTCACCTCGACGCCCTGATGGATCTCGACGCCCATCCGGTCCGCCTGCCGCGCGTAGGCCCACACCACCGCGTCGTGGCGGATCACCCCGCCGGGCGGGTGGTACAGCGCCGCCATGATCGGGAAGGCCGGGCGGTCGGACAGGTCGAGCTGCGGGCAGAGCCTGCGGATCTCGTCGGGGTAGATGACGCGGGAGTCGACACCCAGGAGCCGGTTCACCTCGGCCCGCTCGTGCGCGACGTTGACCGCGCGTTCCGCGTGCGCGAGCGTGAGATGGCCCTGCTGCGAGAACAGCAGGTTGTAGTCGAGCTCCTGCGCCAGGTGCTCGTACAGCTTCAGGGCCTGCTTGTAGAAGGCGACGCCCTCGGGGGTTCGGTAGTTGGCGCGGATGATCGTGGTGTTGCGGCCCGAACCACCGGCGCCGATGTAGCTCTTCTCCAGGACGGCGACCTTCGTGATGCCTCGCTTGGCGAGCTCGTAGGCGATCGCGAGCCCGTGAGCCCCGCCTCCGACGATCGCGACGTCGTACGCGGGCTGCAGGTCGTGGCGGCGCCACATCGTCCACGGCCGGAAGTAGCGGATCGGGTGCATCGCTACGACCACCCCTCGGCACGGAGCGCGCGCCAGCCCACCGGCGATCCACCCGCCCGCCGAACCGCGTCCAGCATCGTCTCCCACGCGTACCTCGCGAACTCGGTCGCGACGTACGCCTCCAGCACCGACAGCGGAATGTCGCGCCGGACCACGACGGCTCGGACGTCGCCCAGGGGCGCGCCGGTCGCCTCGCCCTCCGCGAGCGACGCGGGATCCCACGAGGTCAGCCGGACGAGCGCCTCCGGCAGGTCGGGCCCGGCGAGCGCGAACCCGACGAACAGGTGCGTCGCGTCGGTCACCATCGCTCCGGGCCCCGCCGCCGAGGCGAGCTTGGGCACGAGCACCTCCTCACCCCCGGGTTCGGAAAGCAGCAGGGCCCAGTCGTCGGCGATGCGGGCGGCGAGGACGTCGCCCGCGCCCGACAGGGCGCCGTCGAGCGACCCCCGAACGTCGATCTTGCCGCGCGCCGTCACGTCGGCCAGCCCGACTCCCTCGCGCAGCGTCGCGCGTTCCGCGGCCTCGTCCCCGTAGTGCGCGACGAGCTGCCACCCCGCCTCCCGGTCCGGCACGCCACCGAGGTCGGCGTGCGAGCGGGCGAGGGGCGAACGGCGGATCGGCTCGTTCACGACCGGAGCCTCGCGCCGTCCGGGTCGTAGAACGGCCGCATCGCCACGGT
>CBRGMI010000299.1:0-2430 GCA_967797495.1 uncultured bacterium | reverse complement strand
AGGACCAGCCCGCTGAAGCCGCTGCCCTCCGGGCTCGCGCCGTTGTCGGTCGCCAGCCCGTCGCGGCCGTAGAAGCCGACGAGCGAGCCGCCGTTCGGCTCGAAGAACACCGAGATGCCGTAGTCGTTCTTGATCTTCCAGCCGAGACCCTCCATGTAGAACTCCTTGGACCGATCCATGTCACGGACGCCGAGGAGGATCGAGCTCACGTGCGCGTTCATGCCCTGCTCCTTTCCTGTCCGGGGGACGGTCCCCCTATGGCAGCCACCATAGGTGCGGCTCGGGGGCCTCGGCTTCTCGATTCCTGATCGGTATGCATGCGAACGTCTCAGAGCGACCGAACGACACGGGCGGGGTTGCCGGCCGCCACCACGTTCGGGTGCAGATCCTTCGTCACGATCGATCCCGCGCCGACCACGGTGTTCTCCCCGATCGTGACGCCCGGGAGCACGATGACCCCACCACCCAGCCAGACGTTCGCTTCGATCGCGATCGGTTCGGCAGCCTCCCATTTGGCCCGTCTCGCGTCGGGGTCGATGGGGTGCGTCGGCGTCAAGAGCTGCACGTTGGGACCGATCTGCACGTCGTCGCCGATCGCGATCGACGCGACGTCGAGCGCGACGAGCCCGTAGTTCACGAACGTCCGCGCACCGACCCGGATCCTGTACCCGTAGTCGCATCGCAGGGGCGGCTTGATCTCGGATCCTTCGCCGAGCTCCCCGAGGAGCTCGAGGAGGAGACCATGCCGCTCGGCGCCGTCGTTGGTTTGGTTGAAGCGGTCGAGGAGCCTCGCCGCCCGAGCCTGTTCTTCGGCGAGGACGGGGTCGTCGGCCAGGTAGAGCTCTCCGGCCAGCATGCGCTCGCGCATCGTCCGTTCGCCGGCGGGGCGCTCGGGCGTCGTCACCCGAGCTCGGCCATCACCGATTCGGGGATGTCGAAGTTCGCGTACACGTTCTGGACGTCGTCGAGCTCCTCGAGCGCCTCGAGCAACGCCAGCACCTGCTTGGCCTGACCGCCCTCGACCGGGACCGTGCTCTGGGGCAGCATCGTCAGCTCGGCCGAGAGCATCGGGATCCCGGCCGCCTCGATCGCGTCACGGACCGCCGTGAACGAGACCGGGTCGCTCGTGATCTCCCAGGTGCTCTCGGAGTCGCTCAGGTCCTCGGCGCCCGCCTCGAGGGCGATCTCGAGCAGCTTCTCCTCGTCCGGCGCCGCGTCCTTCTCGACCTGGATCGAGCCCTTGCGCGCGAACATCCACGCCGTGCTGCCGTTCTCCCCCAGGTTCCCGCCGCTGCGCGTGAACGCGTGCCGGACGTCCTGGGTGGTGCGGTTGCGGTTGTCGGTCAGCGTCTCGACGAACACGGCGACGCCGCCCGGACCGTAGCCCTCGTACGTGACTTCCTCGTACCGGGCGGCGCCCTCCAGGTCTCCGCTCCCGCGCTTGATCGCGCGTTCGATGTTCTCGACGGGCACCGAGAAGCTGCGCGCCTTGTCGACGGCCGAGGCCAGCGTCATGTTCGCCTTGACGTCCCCGCTTCCGCCCTCGCGGGCGGCCACCTCCACGGCGCGGAGCAGCTTCGCGAACTGGTTGCTCCGCTTGGCGTCGGCGGCGCCCTTCCTGCGCTTGATCGTCGCCCACTTCGAATGACCCGACACGTCACACCTTCCCCAGCACGTACCCGTGCAGACCGGTCTCTCCTACGAGCTCGGGATGGAAGGATGCCACGACCAGGTTTCCCTGCTCCAGGACGACCGGGCGCCCTTCGTGCTCGGCGAGCACCCGAACCCCCTCGCCGACCTCGTCGACGATCGGGGCGCGGATGAAGACCCCTCGGACGGGGTGCGGCACGCCCTCGACGTCGAGGTCAGCTTCGAAGGAGTCGACCTGGCGACCGTAGGCGTTCCTGCGCACCGTCACGTCGACCAGCGAGAGCAGCGGCTCGAGACCGTTCACCCGGCGCGCCATCACGATCATCCCCGCGCACGTCCCGAGGATCGGCATGCCCGAGTTTGCGCGCTCGACGATCGGCTCGACCAGACCGGAGCTGCGTGCGAGCTTGGAGATCGTGGTCGACTCCCCGCCCGGGATCGCGAGGACGTCGACCCGCGCAAGATCGTCGGGAGTGCGGACCTCCACCGGCGACGCGCCGAGCTCCCCGAACACGCGGGCGTGCTCGCGAAAGTCTCCCTGCAGCGCGAGGACCCCGGCCTTCACGGGCGGTTCACCACCCGCGGGTCTGGAGCAGACCCTCCTCGCCGAGCTCCTTGATGTCGAGACCGGGCATCGGCTCGCCCAGGCCGCGGGAGACCTTCGCGAGCGCGTCGGGATCTTGGAAGTGCGTGGTGGCCTCGACGATCGCGCGAGCGCGCGGCGCCGGGTCCTCGGACTTGAAGATGCCCGAACCGACGAAGACGCCGTCGACCCCGAGC
>CBRGMI010000298.1:0-2437 GCA_967797495.1 uncultured bacterium | reverse complement strand
CCGACTCGCGCGTCTCGCCGTCCTTCGGCGCGAGCGGGCTTCCCGGGACCGAGACGAGGTTCGGGTGAGGCGTGATCAGGACGGTGTACCCCTTCGAGCGCGCGAGCGTTCCGAAGATCTCGATCGACGCGTGCGGGTCGAGCTGTTCGTCCAGCGGTGTAGCGTCCCAGTGCTCCGGGTCGTACATCGCGACCTGGAGGTCGTCCGGGATCGTATCGTTCGCGACGTCCTCGGCGAACCGCGCGGAGCTCGCCCAGGAGCGACCGGTCGTCGCTCCCGGCCAGCCGCCCAGCGCGATCGCATCGCGGGACTCGAAGATCCGAGCGGCGACCTCCGGATCGATCTCGGCGATCGCCCGGATCGTGCCGGCGGCGGTGACCCAGCGCCGTCCCATGTCAGGCGATCGGCCGTGGACCGCTGGCGCCCGGGTCGAGCCACTCGAGCTCGAACAGGCGCTCGTACCGCACGACGATGTCACCTGCAACCCACAGCTCCGACGTCCAGTCCGATCCTTGGCCGGAGTCGAGCGCCGTGAAGCGCCACCGGGTCGCGTCGAATGCGCCGACCGGCGTCCCGACGCGCTCGTCTCCCACGAGCTCGTAGCGCTGACGGACACGGCTCGGCTCGAGCGTGACCGGTTCGAGGTAGACCACGTCGATCTCCGCCGTGCCCGCGAGGCGGTGCGTCGTGATTGCGTTCGTCGTGGGCGTGAAGTAGTCGAGATGGACGTCGGGACCGTACCCGATCTCGATCGGCCGGCGGTCTCGGAAGCCCTGCAGGACGTCGCCTCCCTGCGCGGGTTCGAGCAGCAGGTCGTGCTCGCCGGTGTCGATCCGGACGCGAGCCAGGCGCCACGCGGCGTCCACCGCGAAGTCCAGGGTCTCGGCGTGGGGTGACGGGTCCGAGGTCTGGACCTGGCTGAACGAACGCCAGCCCATCGGACCGGGGGCAGACCGGAACTCCTCGGTCCCGACCGGCTCGCCGTCGTCCAGCACCGTGTAGCGACCGAACGGCATCGACCCAGCGTATCGGCGTGTTCGAGCTCCGGTGCGTACGCGGAGAGCCCCGCGTATCGTGGGACCGGTGGGAGGGACGGCCGCGAGCGATCCGCAGGGTGGCGTCGAGACCGCGCACGGCGCGGCGGGCTTCCGGGTGTTGGTCTCGTTCGCGGTGGGGATCGCGGCCTTCGGCGTCGCCTGGCTCGCGACGCCGTGGCAGGCCGCGACGCTGATCGGATGGAACGTCGCGGCAACCGTCTTCATCGCCTGGGTCTGGTTCAAGGTGGCCGGGATGGACGGCGAGGCCACGGCGAGGCACGCGGCGATCGAGGACCTCTCGCGGCCTACCGCCGACCTGATCCTGATCATCGCGAGCGTGGCGAGTCTGGTCGGGGTGGGCCTCGCGCTCCTCGAGGCCTCCGACACCGAGGGCCTCGAGAAGGCCATGATCGTCGGGAACTCCTCGGTGAGCGTCATCCTGTCCTGGGCGACCGTTCACACGGTGTTCACGCTGCGGTACGCGAAGCTCTACTACGCCGCGGGAGGGGGGATCGACTTCAACGGGGACCGGGCCCCCACCTACACCGACTTCGCCTACCTCGCGTTCACGATCGGGATGACCTACCAGGTCTCGGACACGTCGATCGCGTCGAAGGCGATCCGGCGAACGGCCCTGCGCCACGCTTACATGTCGTACCTGTTCGGGACCGTCATCGTCGCGATGACGATCAACGTCGTGGCCGGGCTGTTCAATCGGTAGCCGCACTCGCGCGCGGCCGCTCGCTACATCGGGCTGACGAGTTGGAAGTAGTTGTCGTCGGGGTCGGCGAACGTGGCGACCGACATCTCGGGCGCGTCGGCCGCGTCGCCGGTGTCGGGCGCGTAGGGCTCCTGGATGACCATCGCGCCCGCGGCCTTCAGGCGTTCGAAGTCGCCCTTCACATCGGTGGACTCGATGTTCCAGATGACCCGACCCGGATGAGCGTTCTTGCCCTTGACCTCGGTGTGCTGGGAGACGGTGAACCCCCCGGTCCCGAGCTGCCACCAGGTGTAGCCGCCCTCGCTGCCGGCCGGGGCCCCGAAGAGCTTCGTGTAGTACGCCACCAGCGGCGCCGGATCCTCGCTCCCGATCAGGACGCTGTTGAGGTTCATGCGGCCTCCTTCCTCGTGGGATCTCCCTGAGGAGCTATCCCCGTTCGATGGACTCGAAACCCAGACGAAGCCGGACGACGGAACTCATCGGTGCCACACGGCTGAGGCGGACGGCCGAGCGCTCTACCAGGGCACGCCGGCGGCCGACGCGAGGAACGCCATCAGCGGCGAGATCCGTTCGCAATCCCGCAGGAACGTCGTCATGAAGCTCGTGCCGGTCACCTGCTTGTCGGTGAGTCGGACCGAGGAGGTGAAGCTCTTGCGCTTGATGTCCTCGATCATCGGGT
>CBRGMI010000297.1:0-2441 GCA_967797495.1 uncultured bacterium | reverse complement strand
CGGGCGGTCACCCTCGAGCTCATGCGGGGGAGCCGGCGTCGCCACCGCAAGGAGCGGCTTGTCCGCGTCTTCTTCCTATCGGCCGCGGCCCTCGGTCTGGTGATCAGCCTCGCGATCGTGTTGGCGCTCGTCGAACAGGCGATCCGGTGGCTGTTCGCGATCGACCTGGGTTGGCTGTGGACCCAGGGATGGTTCCCGCGGCAAGACGAGTTCGACCTCCTGACGATCTTCTCCGGAACGGTGATGATCGCCGTCATCGCCATGCTGGTCGCAGCACCGCTCGGCCTCGGTGCGGCGGCGTACCTGTCGGAGTACGCCACGCCCCGGATGCGGCGCACGCTCAAGCCGATCCTGGAGACGCTGGCCAGCATCCCGAGCGTGGTTCTGGGCTACTTCGCCCTGCAGTGGATCAACCCGGATCTCGTCCGGAGGATCTTCGCGTCGGCCGGCACGTTCAACTACCTCGCGGCCGGGCTGGCCGTCGGGATCCTCACGATCCCGTTGGTCGCCTCGGTGGCCGAGGACGCCCTGCACGCCGTGCCGCACGCCCTCCGGGAGGGCGCCTACGGGATCGGCGCCCGGCGCAAGACCGTCACCACGCGGGTCGTGTTCCCGGCCGCGGTCTCGGGGGTCGTCGCCTCCCTGATCCTGGGGTTCTCCCGAGCCGTGGGCGAGACCATGGTCGTCGCGATCGCGGCCGGCGCGACCAGTGGCTCGCTCAGGACCATCAACCCGCTCGAGGGCGGACAGACGATGACCGGAGCGATCTCCTCCCTCGCGATCGGGTCCGATCAGGTCCGGGGTTCCGGCTTCGCGTTCGACGCGCTGTATTTCGTCGGGCTGCTGTTGTTCGCGATCACGTTCCTGCTGAACGTGGTCTCGGAGCGCTTCGTCCGCCGGGTGCGGAGCAGGTACTGATGGCGCTCGTCGCGCCCGCCGACGCCAGGACCGCGGTCGACCTCGCCCTGCGCGGCCGGAAGCGACAGGTCGGCGGCATGGTGTTCCGGTTCGGCCTGCTGGCCACCCTGCTGCTGGCGCTCGCGATCCTCCTCGTCCTGCTCGTGACCACGCTGGCCGACGCGTGGCCGGTCCTGACCGACCGCGGGTTCGACTTCGTGAAGAGCGATACGTCCAGCCTCGCCGAGCGCGCGGGGGTGTGGCAGGGGCTCGTGGGCTCGCTGATCCTGACCGGGTTCGTGGCCGCGATCGCGCTGCCGATCGGGGTCGCGGCCGCCATCTACCTGCAGGAGTACACGCGCGACACCCGGACCAGCCGGATCCTGATCGCGAACATCCGCAACCTCGCCGGCGTCCCCTCCGTCGTGTACGGCATCCTCGGCCTGGTGATCTTCGTGCAGGCCATGCGCGCCATCACGGGTCCGGGCAGCGTCTCCGGTCGGAGCTACATCTCGGGTGGACTCACTCTCGCGGTGCTGGTGATGCCCATCGTGATCCTGATCACGATGGAGGCGCTCCGCGCCGTCCCCTCGAGCATCCGCGAGGGCGCCTACGGGGTCGGGGCCACGCGGTGGGAGGTCGTCCGGTCGCACGTGCTCCCGTACGCGGCCCCCGGGATCTTCACCGGCGCGATCCTGGCCCTGGCGCGCGCGTTCGGCGAGACCGCCCCGCTCCTGCTGGTCGGGGCCGTGACCGGCTACATCTCCACCCCGTCCAGCCGGACCCCGCTCGAGATCCTCCAGGGCCCCTACACGGCCCTGCCGACCCAGATCTTCGCGTGGGCCAAGCTCCCGGCGGGCGATTGGCAGTCGAACACCGCAGCGGCCATCATCGTGCTGTTGGTGGCGATCCTCCTGGTGAATTTCCTCGCCATCCTGTTGAGGAACCGATATGAGCGAACGTGGTGATCCGATGGAGACGAAGGACTTGACACAGCTTCCCGGAGACGATCCGAAGTCGCCCACGGACAAGGCGTCCTCTGACTCGGTCGGCCGGATCTCGGTGCACATCGAGCGCGAGCCGCGACACCTCGAGGAGGCCGAGCAGGAGGTCGTCTTCGACGTCCGAGACCTGTCCGTCTACTACGGTGACTTCCGGGCCGTGCGCGACGTGACCCTGCCCATCTACAAGCACCAGATCACGGCGCTCATCGGCCCGTCGGGGTGCGGCAAGACCACGTTCATCCGCTGCCTCAACCGGATGAACGACCTGATCGAGAGCGCACGCGTGGAGGGCTCGGTCCTGTACCACGGCGTGGATCTATACGACCCGGCCGTCGATCCCGTCGAGGTCCGCCGGCGCATCGGCATGGTGTTCCAGAAGCCGAACCCGTTCCCCAAGTCGATCTACGAGAACATCGCCTTCGGGCCGAAGATCGCCGGCTTCAAGGGCGACATGGACGAGCTCGTCGAGGAGTCGCTGCGCCGGGCGGCCCTGTGGGACGAGGTCAAGGACAAGCTCAAGGAGTCGGGCCTGGCGCTGTC
>CBRGMI010000296.1:0-2458 GCA_967797495.1 uncultured bacterium | reverse complement strand
AACATCCTCACCCTCATCTGGCTGAGCCTCGAGGCGCAAGGCGCCGTCGAGTCGGTCCGCGTGCTGACCTTCAGCATCTCGGCCATCTGGGCGGCGTACGCGGCCGTACTGCTCGCGATCGGGATCGCCGCTCGCCTGAAGTCCGCCCGATTGCTCGCCATCGGCATCTTCGGCGTCACCCTGATCAAGATGGTAGGGGGCGACCTGTGGTCGATCGGTCCGGTCCACCGGATCGTGTCGTTCGCCGGCATCGGGGCACTCCTGCTGGCCTGCTCGCTGCTGTTCCATCGCGTCAAGCACGTGGTGCTTGGGGGTGAGCGCGACGGTGCCGGCGACGCGTAGCCGCGGCACGCGTCAGGCGGGCGACCACGCCACGAAGTCGCCGTCGGCCACCAAGACCGCCGCTCGGTCGGGGAGGGCGGACTGGATCCAGATCCCCTCCTCACCGTCCTCGTTCATGCCGGGGTAGGCGAATGCGCTGCTGTCGGGCGACCACAGGCTCATGCTCTGCGCGTACTGCTCGAAGAACTGAAGGTAACCGACCGCGATCAGCTCACTCGGGACGAAGCGCGGCGTGAGGAACGAGGACGTCCCGTCCCACACACCCCATCGGAACCAGGGCAGCTCCCCACCGGGGCTCCCCGGGTCGAGGTACAGCAGGCGTTCGCCGTCGGGACTCCAGAAGAACGACGCGATCGCGGACCCGGTGATCTCGACGATCTTGCCGGTACCGACGTCGATGACCGAGAGCGGGAGCGCGCGCTCGGGCTCGAGCACCTGGAACGCGATCCGCTCGCCGTCCGGACTCACCACGAAGGCGATCAACCCGTCGTACGGGACGAGGGTCCGTTCCCTCCCGGCGCCGGCGCCCCGCACGACGAGGCGCTGGTGGCCGGCGTCGATGGAGGCGTAGACGAAGGTCCGGCCGTCCGCGGTCCACACCGGCGCTGAGAAGGTGCCCGGTCGTTCGGCGACCGTCGTCAGCGAGCCGTCCAGGCCGAGCCGCTCGAGCCGGTCCTCGCCGACATGCACGAACAGCTGGTCGCCGTTCGGTCCCCACGAGAGGTAGAACGGCCGGCCGGTGTCGAGGGGGGTTCCCGCGCTTCGACCGGCGACCTCCAGGATGCCGAGCTCGATATCGTCCTCGCTCGGCGACCCGAGGTAGGCGATCCGGGACGACGTCGGGTCCCAGGACAGGTAGAAGGGGACGACCGCGGTCCGCGCCTGCGTCGGCCTCGTCCCGTCGCCTGTGGACGTGGCGACGGCGGCCGAGAGGGCGCCCGCCTCCGTGATCTCGACGTGCACCCATGCGAGGCTGCGACCGTCGGGTGACCACGTCGGTTGTCGCACCTGGCTCCGGCCGGCCTCGACCCTGTCGAGTACGAGCTCGTGCGAACCGTCCGGATCCATCGTCACCAGGTCGCCCGCGGCGTTCAGGATCGCGAGCCGACCGGGGAGGCCGGCGACCTGTGATGCGACGGTTGGCGCGGGGCCGGCGGAGGGGGCGTCGGTCGTGGGGTCCGCCGAGACGTCGATGTCGACGTCGGGAAGATCCCGCCGCTCCGGCTCGGACGTGCAGGATGCCGCAAGGACGAGCACCAGCGCGGCCACGAGGGGGCCCGTCCGGCACGCGCGTACGCGAAGCCCGTCGTGTGCGTACGTGGACCGCATCTCGGCAGTGTCGAACGGGCCGCCGATCCTCGCAAGACAGGGATCTCGCTCGGGCGCAGGCGCCTTCAGGGTCACGGATCTCGTCGGTGTGCGACGCATGTCGGCGCGAGGATCCGACTGCGGGAAACGCTCGCGAAGGTGCAAGATGGGAGGACGGAGGAAGCGGAAGGAGGCCGCCATGGAGGTCAACGACGTCATCTCGCAGGCCCGGGACACGCTCACCGTCAAGCGCGTGTTCGGCGAACCCTATGAGAAGAACGGGGTGACCGTGATCCCGGCTGCCAGGGTTCAGGGTGGCGCCGGAGGAGGAGGCGGGGAGGGTCCCGATGGCCAGGGCAAGGGCTCGGGAAGCGGTTTCGGCCTCAACGCCCGCCCGGTCGGGGCGTTCCTCATCAGGGGCGGCGATGTGATGTGGCGCCCCGCCGTCGATCTCAACAAGGTCATCCTCGGAGCCCAGGTCGTCGCCGTCGTGGCCTTGCTCACGATCCGGGCGATCGTCAAAGCTCGCGCCAAGTCCAGGGCCTGAGCGCGCCTTTTCGGCTCCGGCGAACTAGAGATGGCGGGCGTCCGAAAGCCGAAAGTCGACAAGACCGGCCGCACCAGCGCCGGCATCCTGTTGTGGCGATCGCGCGGGGGTGAGCTCGAGGTGCTGCTCGGTCATCCGGGGGGGCCGTACTTCGCGGGCAAGGACGCGGATCACTGGACCGTGTTGAAGGGCGAGGCGGATCCGGGCGAGGACCTGCTCGCCGTCGCCCGGCGCGAGTTCGCGGAGGAGACGGGACATCCG
>CBRGMI010000295.1:0-2488 GCA_967797495.1 uncultured bacterium | reverse complement strand
GGCCGCACCACCGGCTTGTTGCGATACATGTTGAACAGGTACCCGAGCCCCATGCAGTGCACGAGGATCGGGTTCAGGATCGAGTTGACGTTGTAGGGCGTCAGGTACGGGATACCCACGACCATGATGTCCGACTGCCCGTCGACCTCGACCAGCTGCTGCCGGTGGAGCGTCTCGAGCGTCTGCTCGTGCACGGCCTCGGTCTCGCCGGCGTTGATGCCGGTCACGCCGTAGGGCGACTTGATGCGCGTCCAGATCTGGTGCTTGGCGGCCGACGGCCCGAGGTCGTTCGCCTTCTTCGCGGCCAGGTAGGTCCCCTGCTCGAGCAGCGACCACTCCCACTCCCGCTTGTTCATGAAGCCGAACGGGTCGGGGAACGTGTCGTTGTTCACCGTGGTCTCGATCGTGAAGACCCTCAGGCCGTTGGCCGCGAGCAGGTCGCCCATCCGCTTGCACGAATCGTGGATCGCGCTGCGGCCCGGCCGCGGGTCCATGTACGACTTCGAGTGCAGCATCGTCTCGACGTTGTGGTGGTGCTTCACGCTCCGGTAGCTCGCCAGGCCCACCGGCACCGACTTGTGGCCGCCGTCCATCGCGACCAGGTTGATGTTCACGTAGACGAGCAGGTCGGACTCCATGGCCCGCTTGTTGATCTCGACCTCCTCGCCCTTGTCGGTCTTCCCGACGTACGCGAGGTTGTCCGAGTCCTCGGCGTCGTGGTTCCTCAGGTCCTTGGGATAGAACGAGCGGAAGACGCGCTCGCCGACCGCGTGCTTGATCTCGTCCGCGGTCATCCTGCGGTGCAACGAGTTCGCCATGGTGAGCTTGATGTCCTCGACGCCCCGGCGGGCCGCGAGCTCGATCACCTCCTCGAGCACGAGCTGGCGGATGTCGGGGCTCTGCATCGGCGGCAGCGGGATCGAGATGTCGTCGATCGCGATCGTGAGCCTCATGCCGGGCTTGAGCAGCTCCCTCAGCGGCTCGGAGCCGTGGGGGTGGTCGAGCGCGTGCCGGATGTGGTTGCGCAGGCCGCGGAGCCTGGGGAGCGAGTCCGGCGGGTAGATCACCCGCGAGCCGAGCGGGAACCTCTGGAGCCGGAACCCCTCGCCCTGGTGGACGAGGAGCGGCGGCGTGCGTTCGTCGACCTCGAGGACGAAACCCGGTCGTGCCATGTCGTCGCGTCTCCTTCTTGTTCTTGGCTTGTTCTTGGGTCAGTCGAGCCGTGGGTCGAACGCCACCTTCAGCGTCCCGAGCTTGCCGGCGCCGAAGGCGTGGTCGATCGCCTCGCGCCAGCGGCGGAGCGGGTAGGTCGCGCCGACGATCCCGTCGATCGGGTTCTCGGTCGCGATCGTGGTCGCGAGGTCGAAGCTGTGGATCGTGGTCTCGTTCTTGCCCCGGCCCACCGTCTCGTACCCGCCGGCGTAGGCGCCGACGAGCTCGAGCTCGCGGAACCAGAGCGGCGTGAGGTCGGCGCCCTCGGTCGGGATGCCGCTCACGACGACGCGGCCGCCCGCGCGCGTGATCCGCAGCGCGAGGTTCAGGCTCGAGCGCGAGCCGACGCAGTCGATCGCGACGTCGGCGCCGCCGAGCAGGAACGAGGCGCCGCGCTCGGGCTTGAGCTTCATCGCGCCGGTGGCGCGTCGGACCGCGTTGGTCGCCTCCTTCGGATCGACGATCTCGCTCGCGCCGAACGCGCCCGCCCACTCCCGCTGCCGGGCGTGCTTGGCGACCACGGCGACGTGGCCGGCCCTCGTGAGCTCCTTGATCGCGAGGAGCGTGAGGATGCCGACCGTGCCGGCGCCGATCACGACGACGTTCGCGTTGGGCTCGAGGTCCGCGCGCAGGGCGGTGTGGACGGCGCAGCTGAGCGGCTCGAGCAGGACCGCCTTGCGTTCGGAGAGCCCGTCGGGCACCGGGTGCAGCTGCGAGCGGTGCGCGACGAACATCTTGCTCCAGCCGCCGCCGGTGTCGGCGCAGTAGCCGGTCTGCAGGCCGGCGCTCACGTGTCCGGTGGTGACGCGGTCGCAGCGACCGGTGAGGCCGGCCGCGCAGTTCGGGCATGGATCGAGGCCGCGGGCGAGGCAGCTCAGGACGGGTTCGAGCGCGATGCGGGTGCCCTGGGGGAGATCGTCGACGTCGTCCAGGAGCTCGCCGACGACCTCGTGGCCGGGGACGAACGGCAGGGAGACGAGCGGCGAGAAGTAGAAGCTCGACTTCCCGCCGATCGTCGCGAGGTCCGAGCCGCAGATGCCGGAGAGCAGCGGCCGGACGCGACCCCAGCCGGGCCCGAGCGGCACGACGTCCTTGCGGTTGACGAACCGCATCGGCGCGAGCGGCCCGCTCAGCAGACCCGGGAGGCGGTCGCCGACGGCGCGGGCGGTGAGGTAGCGCGGGACCGAGCGGAAGAGCTCGATGGCCTGGGTGGTCATCTCAGCGCACCGCCGGCTTCGGGAACCGAACCCGGGGCATCCCCCCGGCCATCTGCCAC
>CBRGMI010000294.1:0-2493 GCA_967797495.1 uncultured bacterium | reverse complement strand
CGAGATCATCGAACGCAACGCGAAGAACCTCGCATCGCTCGTCGAGGAGCTGCTGTTCGCCGCGCGGCTCGAGCAGGGCGAGGCGGCGGCCGAACCGGTCCGCGTCGATCTCGCCGATCTCGTTCGAACGGTCGCGCGCGACTTCGGCGTCACGGATCGACCGGTGGAGGTCGAGGTCGACGAGGGGCTCTCGACGATGAGCGACCCGGACGCGATCCGGCGGATCCTGGTGAACCTGCTGGACAACGCCCACAAGTACGGGGCCCCACCGATCCACGTGACGCTCGAGCCGGGCGAGGACTGCGTGGTCCTCAGCGTCTCCGACGCCGGTCCGGGCCTGCCCGTCGAGGAACGCGAGCGGCTGTTCGAGCGGTTCCACCGCGCCGATACGACCGGCAAGCCGGGCCTCGGGCTTGGCCTGCCGATCGTCCGCGGGTTGGCCGCCGCGTGCGGGGGCCACGTCTGGGCGGAGGACGCGCCGGGCGGCGGTGCCGTCTTCCGGGTCGCGCTGCCGCGCGAGACGGCCAGCCTCGAAACCGTCTAGCCCTCCGGGTCTCGGATCGCCGGGTCCGGCGGGCGATGCAGCGGGAACAGGATGACCTCCCGGATGCTCGCCGCGTCGATGAGCAGCATGAGGAGCCGGTCGATCCCGATCCCGAGCCCGCCGGCGGGCGGCATCCCGTGTTCGAGCGCCTGGAGGAAGTCCTCGTCGAACGGATGGGTCTCCAGCTCGCCGGCCTCGCGCGCCTGCAGCTGCAGCAGGAACTTCGCGCGCTGCTCGTCGGGGTCGGTGAGCTCCGAGTACCCCGTGCCGAGCTCCATCCCGCCGATCACCGGGTCGACGTGTTCGGTGAGGCGGGGGTCGTCGCGGTGGGGCCGCGCCAGCGGTGACACGTCGCGCGGGAAGTCGCAGACGAACGTGGGCTGGATCAGCCCGGGCTCGACGAGCTTCTCGAACAGCTCGAGCGCGATCTTGCCCGCGGGCCAGGACGGGTCGACGGGGACGTCGTGCCGCTCCCCGAGCTCGGCGAGGTCCGAGCGCTCCAGCGTGACCTCCTCCCCGACGGCCTCCGAGACGCTCCCGAGGACCGTCACGCGGCGCCACCTCCCGCCGAGATCGATCTCGTGCCCACGGAACGAGACCTCGAGCGAGCCGGCCACCGCGAGCGCGCTCGCCTGCACGAGATCGCGCGTGACGTCCATCATCGTCTCGTAGTCGGCGTAGGCCCGATAGAGCTCGAGCATCGTGAACTCGGGGTTGTACTTCCACCCCACGCCCTCGTTGCGGAAGTTCCGCCCGATCTCGTACACGCGCTCGAGGCCGCCCACGAGCAGGCGCTTCAGGTGCAGCTCGAGCGAGATCCGCAGGTACAGATCCATGTCGAGGTCTCGGTGGTGCGTGACGAACGGCCGGGCCATCGCCCCCCCCGCGACCGTCTGCAGGACCGGCGTCTCGACCTCGACGTACCCGCGCTCGTCCAGGTAGGTTCGGATCGCGCCCAGGGTCTGGGCGCGCGCGTCGACCAGCCGCTTCCTCGCGTCGGGGTCGGTCGCGAGGTGCAGATAGCGCTGTCGCTGCTGGAGCTCGGGATCCCTGAGCCCGTGCCACTTCTCGGGCAGGGGGCGGAGCGCCTTGGTGAGCATCGCGAGCCGCTCGACGAAGATCGACAGCTCGCCCTTGCGCGTCGTCCCGACCCTGCCGGTCGCGCTCACGATGTCGCCGAGATCGACCTCCGCCAGCAGCGCGATGCTCTCCGGCTCGGTCTCCTGGTTGACGACGAGCTGGATGTCACCGGACCGATCGCGCAGGACCAGGAACGCGAGCTTGCCCATGTCGCGCTTCAGGACGATGCGGCCGGCCACCGTCCGGCGAGCCTCCTCGACCGCGTCCGGCTCGAGCGCGCCGAACTCGTCCCGGATGCTCGAGGCTGTGTCCGGCTCCTCCACGCCGAGCGCCTGCTCGAGACTCAGGGCGAACGCACGCTCGCCGAGCCGATCGCGGCTCTCGCGTCGCGTCCGAAGGACCTCGCGTTCGCGCCCGGTGGCCTCCTCGGAGGCCTCGTCAGGCATCGGCGGGCCCGACGTTGCGCTCGAAGACGAGCCGGAGGCCTTCGAGCGTGAGCCACGGGTCGACCTCGTCGACGAACTGGCAGTGCGGGACCACCTGCGCGGCGAGGCCTCCGGTCGCGACGACCGTGGCGCTGCCACCGAGCTCCTTGCGGATGCGCTCGATCATCCCGTCGGTCTCGGCCGCGGTCCCGAAGATCAGACCGGACTGGATCGCGTCGACGGTGTTCCGCCCGATCGGCGACCTCGGCGCCTGGAGCTCGACCTGTGGCAGCCGCGCCGTCTCACGCGACAGGGACGCGTTCGAGGTCTGGACGCCCGGCGAGATCGCGCCGCCCAGGAACTCCCCCTTCTCGGTGACGACGTCGTACGTCGTCGCGGTCCCGAAGTCGATCACGATGCAGGGACCGCCGTACCGGCTGAACG
>CBRGMI010000293.1:0-2495 GCA_967797495.1 uncultured bacterium | reverse complement strand
CGCGCGCGCTCCATCATCCGACCGAACGGCACGTGCGACGGGCAGACGTCCTCGCACGCGCGGCACGCGAGGCAGAGGTCCATGAAGCGCGCGAACGCCTCGTCGGGTCGGGCGAGCCCGTCGGCGACCGAACGCATCGCCGTGATCCGCCCGCGGGGGGACGCCGACTCCTCGCCGGTGACCCGGTACGTGGGGCAGTGTGGCAGGCACAGCCCGCATGCGACGCAGGCGGCCAGGTCCTCGTCGGCCGGCGCGTCGAGCGGGAACCGCCACGCCGGCCGGCGCTCGGGCGGCGGGCCGACGAAGCGAACCCCCTCGGGCATCACCGCTCCGAGCACGCGGCTCGGCGGAAGGACTTCATCGGGCGGCGACACATGCCGATGGTATCTCCAGCGTGCATCGGCGCCGACGGGTACGGACCCGCAGGGATCGAGCTTCGAGGAGGGGTGTGTGCAGACACCGACGAGGTCGAGCGACCTTCCGAATCCCGCCGAGCCCCTGTCGCCGGCACGCCCGCCACGCAGATCCAGAGTCGTCCTGGTGGCGGGTCTCGCCGCGTCCGTGCTGGTCGCCGCTCTCCTGATCGGGATCCTGGTCCTTGGAGGAGGCGAGGAGGGAACCGGCGCCCGACCCCCTCGAGGCGTCGACCCCGTCGAACCACCACCGGCGCTCGGTCCGCCGACCTCCGTCGAGGCCTCCGCGCGGCCATTCGCCGTCGCGCTGCGCTGGGCGGCGCCGGAGGGTGAGGCCGATCAGTTGGTCGTCTACCGGGACGGGGATCGCCTGGCACCCCTCGAGCCGAACCGGACGGGGTTCGTGGACGACTCGGTCCTGCCCGCCGTCCACTACACCTACGTCGTCGAAGCCGTGGCGGACGGGAAGGCCTCGAAGAGCGACCCGATCCGGGTGAAGACCCCGCCCGCCCCGCTGGGGATGGCCCGGTTGGACGGAACGTTCACGGTGGACCTTCGCGACACGTCGCACTTCGGCTTCTCCTCGTTCCCCGGCGACCTCCAGTCGGGCTGGAGGTTCAAGGCGAAGTGCCGCCGGGGCGCCTGCGACGTCGCGTGGAAGGACGCGCAGGGTTTCGCCCTCGCGGGGGTGCTCGACAAGACGGGCCCGCGATACGAGGGGACGGCCACGACCCGGCTCGCGTCCTGCGGCGACCTGCGGGGATCGGGAACCGTCACGGTCACGATCGAGGTCGTCAAGGCCGGTTCGGTCCGAGACGAGTGGCGAGCGACGAAGATCGTCGGCACGCTCGTCGAACGCTTCCCGGCACAACTCGGATGCGTGGCCTCGGGAGCCGACTACGAGGTCACGGGCACGCTGATCGCCTGACCTACGTCACCCGGGTCGAAGTGGTCAGCATCCGTCCCCTCAGTCCGGAACTCGCGCGCTTCGCTCTACCTCACGCATCCCTCGTGCCGATACCTGAGGGAGCCAGATGGCGCTCGGAGAGTCATTCGCCGGAGTGTTGGAGTCCGCCCGAGTAGGCGCGGAGTGGGCCTGGCGTGCCCTGTACGCGGACACGGCGCCGGGCCTCCTTGGGTACGCGCGCGCGAGTCGCGCCCCCGATCCCGAGGACGTCGTCGGTGAGACGTTCCTTCGAGCGGTCCGCGGGGTCGGATCGTTCGAGGGAGATGAGCGCGGGTTCAGAGCGTGGCTGTTCGTGCTCGCGAGGAACCGGATCATGGACGAGCATCGCAAGCTCGTCCGTCGCCGGACCGAGCCGGTTCCCGTCGAGGTCCTGGCCGAGATCGGTCCGCGCGCCGACGCGGAGACCGAGGCGATGCGCGCCCTGGCGGAGGATCACGTCCGGTCCGTCCTCGACCGCCTCACCCCCGATCAACGCGACGTGCTGCTGCTGCGGATCCTCGGGGGACTCACGATCGATGAGGTCGCGACGGTGGTCGGCAAGAAGCCGGGGGCGATCAAGGCCCTGCAGGCACGGGGCCTAGCTGCGATCCGGGACAAGGTCGACCTGGGAGCCGTGACCCTTTGAGCGACTCGGACGTTCCTCCAGTTGAGATGAGCGGATCGATGGGTCCCGACGAGGCGTTCGAGCGCCTGCTCCGCGGGGAGACTCCGAAGACTCCCGAGGAGCAATCGCTCGGACTGTTCCTCGAGGACGTGCGCGGCGCCTTCCCGACCGCGCCGTCGCTCCAGGAGGAAGCGCACCTCGCCGGGATCGTGCAGGCCGCTCAACTCCTCGCCGACAAGGGCGAACCGTCCGTGAGGTCGGCCACCGAAGCCAGCCGGCGTGTCCGACACGCGTCCGGACGGCCGAAGCGAAGGAGGGTGATCGTGAAGCTACCGCTGATGAGATCGCTCGCGGCGAAGGTCGTCGCCGGGCTCGTGGTGTTGATGTCGATGTTCGGAGGCTTGGCGTTGGCCGGAGCGTTGCCAGGGCAGGGCTCCGACGACGACGCCGTCGAGATCCAGGACGTGTCCGACGAGGCGCCGGAGACCGAGGCGCCGGAGACCGAGGACGC
>CBRGMI010000292.1:0-2499 GCA_967797495.1 uncultured bacterium | reverse complement strand
GCGATCGCGATGCCGCCCGAGGCGCCCGCCGGCGCCCGCGACCCGGTCGAGCTCCCGGGCGGCGTGGCCGGCAACGTCGGGCGCGGCGAGGGCGTCCGGCGCGGGGTCGGGTTCGCCGTCGGGTACAAGAACCACGCCTACAGTGGCGGTTCCGACGACTCGTCTGAGGCGCGCGTCACGCTCTCGGCGGGTCCTGAGGGCCCGGTGGCCGAGATCCATTGCGCCGCAGCCGAAGTGGGACAGGGCGTCCACACGATCCTCGCGCAGATCGCGCGGACGGTGCTCGGGATCGAGCGCGTGATCCTGCACACGTCGGACACGCTGGTCGGCTCGGCCGGGTCGACCTCGGCTTCGCGGCAGACCGTGGTCTCGGGCGGCGCGGTCAAGGCGGCGTGCGAGGCGGTGCTCGAGGACCTGTTCGAACGCGCCCGGCGCGACGCGAGGCTGATCGCCTCCGATCTCGGCGTCGAGGACGGCTTCATGACCGCGGACGGCGAGCGTGTGGCGCCCGTGGAGGAGCTGCTCGCCCAGCCGATCGAGTGCACGCGGGTGTGGCGCCACGCCCAGACCCATCCGCTCGACGAACGCGGGCAGGGCGACGTGCACGTCGGGTTCCTGTTCGGCGCACAGCGGGCCGTGATCGACGTGGATGAGGAGCTCGGCCTGGTGCGGGTGGTGCAGCTCGCGACGGCGCAGGACGTCGGGTTAGCGATCAACCCGCAGAGCGTGATCGGGCAGATCGAGGGCGGTTCGGCGCAGGGGCTCGGCCTCGCGCTGATGGAGGAGATCCAGCTGAAGGACGGCGAGATCGCGAACGCGTCGTTCACCGACTACCTGTTGCCGACGATGCTGGACATGCCGAGGGTCGAGGTCGAGCTGATCGAGGAGCCCGAGCCAGGTACGCCGTTCGGCGCCAAGGGCGTCGGCGAGCCCTCCAACGTCGTGGCGCCGGCCGCGATCGTCTCGGCGCTCGGGGCCGCCCTCGGGCGCGAGCTCCACCGCATCCCCGTCCGCCCCGACGACTTGGTGGGCCTTCGCGAACCGGTCGGGATCCCCCCCTGGCCCGCCTTCCCCGAACGGCCCGCGCGTGAGCCCTCGCCTGCGTCGGCGGGCGTCCCTCGGACAGGTGAACCGTGATCGGCTGGCGGCGCTCGTCACGCCGAACCCCCCGGCTCCGATCCGTCGCGCTCGCGGGTCTCCTCCTCGCGTTGCTTGCTGGGTGCACGTCCAGCGACGGTGGCTCGACCGGCTCGACCGGTTCGACGAGCGCGACCGGGTCGACGGACGCGGGAACCGAACCGGCGACGCCCCAGGCGATCCCGCTCAAGGTCTTCGTTTACAACGTCGAGTACGGCGGCGATGAGTCCACCGATGCGGTCATCCGGGGTGTGGACGCGGACATCGTCGGCGTGCTCGAGTCGTACAACCGCCTGCCCGAGATCGCCGAGAACACGGGGTACCCGTACTACAACGTGAGCCTGCAGCTCCTGTCGAAGTACCCGATCCACGAACCGTCGGGCGCCGAGGGTCGCTACGCGCTGATCGAGGTCCGGCCGGGGCAGGTCGTCGCGTTCTTCAACATCCATCTCGACTACGTGAAGTACGGGCCGAAGCTCCTGGGCAACGGCGCCTCGGTCGACGAGGTGCTCGCGTCGGAGGACGAGGTGCGCACCTCGGTCCTGGACGAGCCGCTCCGGCTCATGAGTGACCTGATCGGGCAGGGGTACCCCGTGTTCTTCACCGGCGACCATAACGAGCCCTCGAGCCTCGACTGGACCGAGGCGACGGCCGCCGCCCGACCCGACGTCGACGAGGCGGTCGCCTGGCCGGTGAGCGAGGCGATCCTGGGCCTGGGCTTCCGCGATACGTTCCGTGACATCCACCCCAACCCCGTCGAAGCTCCGGGGATCACGCACCGGGGTGCGGGCGACCGCATCGACTACGTGTACGCCGCGGGTCAATCGGCCACGCTCGACAGCAAGCTGGTCGGGGAGGAGGGAGGCAGCGGCGTCGAGCTCGCGTTCGACCCGTGGACATCGGACCATCGCGCCGTCGTCTCGACGTTCAACGTCACGCCGGTCCCGATGCCGGTCATGGTCTCCGTGAGCGAAGCGCTGCTGACCCAGGGGGATCCGCTCACGGTCGCGTATCGATCCTCCGGTCCCGGCGGCACCGTCGCGATCGTGCCGTCCGAGGTGGACACCGGGGCGACGGTGGTGACCGAGGACGTCTCGGAGAGCTCGGGCAGCTTCCACGTGGACACGGCGCGGCTCGGCCCCGGCGGGTACGACGCGGTCCTGTCCGGCGGCGACGGTGGCGAGCTCGCGCGGGTCGCGTTCTGGGTCCGGGATCCGAACGCCCAGATCGAGGTCTCGACGGACCGCTCGACCTACGGGGTGGGGGAGCCGATCGTGGTGAGCTGGACCGACGGACCGGCCAACCGCTGGGACTGGATCGGGGTCTACGAGGCGGCGAAGGCGGATCCGAAGGTCGACTACT
>CBRGMI010000291.1:0-2506 GCA_967797495.1 uncultured bacterium | reverse complement strand
GGCGTCGTGACCTTGGCCGACGCCAGCCGCCCGATCGTCGCCGCGGTGAGGAGCACGGCGGCAACGGGAACCACCCACTCCGTCCGGGTCGAGAGGTAGAACGCCTCGCGCCCGCTGACCCACAGGAACCAGAAGAGGCCCGCCCACGCGGCGAGCACGACGGTTCCTGCCACGCGCGTGGGACTCCATCGCCGAGGCGGCGCGGCCTCCTGGGTGGCTCGCGCTCCCGTCCGCGCGACGACGGCGTCGCTCATCCGAACGCCACCCCCACCCACAACGCCCCCACGAACGTCGCGACCGCCGCGACGACCACCACCGTCCGCGCGAACCCTCGGCGGAAGGTTCCCGCGTAGAGCGACACGAGCTTCAGGTCCACCATCGGCCCGAACACGAGGAACCCGAGCATCGCCGACGGGCCGAACTGCACGAACGAGGCCGCGACGAACGCGTCGGATTCGGAACAGAGCGAGAGTGCGGCCGCGAGCGCCATCATCGCGATGATGCTGATCGCCTGGCGTTCGGCGAGGCCGGTCAGCAGCGACGTCGGCAGGAACGTCTGGATCGCCGCCGCGATCGTCGCGCCGAGCAGCAGGTAGCGCCCCATGAACAGGAAATCGTTGCCCAGGTGCACGAAGAAGCGCCGCCATCGCGCCTCGGGTCGTCCGAGCTCGAGCAGGTGCTCGTCGACCTCCTCGGGGTTCGGTTTGAGGAGCTCGTCCTTCGAGCGGTTGCCGATCACCCACCCAACGGCGATCGCGACCAGCATCCCGAGGAGGAAGCGGCCGCCGACCATCGTCCACAGCGTGGTCCTGCCCCGGAACGCGACGAACGTCGACGCGATCACGACGGGGTTCAACACCGGCGCAGCGAGCATGAACGTCACCGCCGCCGAGGGCATCAGCCCTCGATGCATCAGCCGTCGCGCCACCGGCACGGACCCGCATTCGCAGATCGGGAACGCGAGTCCGGCCAGCGCGGCGGCGGGCAGCTGCAGCGGCCGAGGGAGCACACCGAGCTTCTCGAACCAGCCGATCGGCACGAACACCTCGACGAGCGCCGCCGCCAGCGCGCCGAGCAGCACGAACGGCAACGCCTGGATCAGCAGCGAGCCGAAGATCACGAAGAACGTCCGGACCCACGCGAACCGGCTGAGGTCGCCGACGCTCACGACGAGCGCGACCGCGACGAGCATTCCGCCGACGGCGACGACCGTGCGCCGGTCGGCCTGGCGCGGCAGCTGCGCGGTCTGGGCCATGGGGAGGCGCTCCTCAGCAGTAACGGGCGAACGAGACGGCGAACCCCTGGAAGGCGTCCGCCAGCATCCTCTCACCGGCGGGCCCCGCGGCCGCCAGGAGCGCGTCGACGGCGACCTGGCCGGTCACCTGCTCGTCTCGGAGCACCGCCTGGTCGAGGAACACGCCGCCGGGCACGGTGGCCGCGACCGCGGGTGCGTCGCCGGGGACGGCTTCCTCCACCGCGTCGACGAGCTCCTTGTCCGACACGGCGAGGCGGTCGGTCTCCGACGACCCGGTGCCCGCCACCACGACCAACGTGGAGCCCGAGGTTGCCCGTTCGGCCTCGGTGACGATCTCGCGGGTCCGCAGGTCCATCGATCGGACGTGTCCGTCCAGCACGACTCCGAGGACGTCTGGAACGTCGTCCGCGCCGTAGCCGGTCGTGAGGAGCGCCTCGACCGACAGAGGCGCGGTCGCGCTGTCGCCGATCTCCGATTCGACGGGGTCCTCGCCCGGGTACCAGTGGCCGCCGACGATCCCGCGATCGCGTTCGTCGTCGGCGACGAACCCGACGAGCGTCGAGGGATCCCCATGGTCGAGATCGTCGGCGAGCGTCGCGATGATCTGCACGGGCGCCGCGGGCCCGTAGGCCTGCGCGACCGCGCCCTCGCCGTTCCGAACGTACGAGCCGGTGATGCCGTGCTGCGACGGCAATCCGCCGGTCCCGATCGTGGTGAGCGTCGCGGCGGGATCGAGCGGGAGCGATCCGGCCGCGGCCTCGAGGGTCCCCGCGCCGTCGTCCAGGAGAGACGAGAGGAGCGGCCAGTCGCCCGGTTGCGCTTCGAGCTCGGACGACCCGACGCCCTTCCACGCGATCAACAAGACTAGCCTCGGCCGCTCGCCATCGGCGATGCCGGCGACCGAGGTTCCCGAACGCACCTCCGGGTGGTCTCGCTCGAAGCCCAGGATCTCGCTCACCGTCGGCGCGACGCGATCCAGCGTCGTCCCCTCCGGGACGCTCGCACCCTGGGTCACCCCGGTGCCCGCGAACACCATCGGCACACGAGGATCGGTGGACGCGCCGGTGGTGGGCCACGAAGTGAGAAGGCCGTCGACATCCGAGTAGACAGGCGTCCCCGCGGCGACGCCGAGAACGTCGGGCGATCGTCCCTCGCGGAACCCGTTCACGATCCCGTCTTTCACCGCCGCGGGCAGTGGGCAAAACGGAACGCGGACGGTCTCACCACCCGACGCGTCGCACGAGCGACCGG
>CBRGMI010000290.1:0-2510 GCA_967797495.1 uncultured bacterium | reverse complement strand
AGTTGGCGGCCCAGCCGCTGCCCCCACCGCCGGGCCCGATGACCTCGCTGTTCCCGTCGAGATCGACCGCGACGAGCTCGTCGGTGCCCCAGTTGGAGAACCAGAGGCGGCCGTCGTGCCATCGCGGCGACTCGCTCATCCCGAGCCCCTCCACCAGGACGCGTGTCCTCGGGATCGGCGAATCCTGCGGCATCACCACACGCCTCCTTCCTCGGCCGATCGCAACTTATGACCGTCGCGCGGGCCGGAACTCATCGCCTCCTCCCATCATGGCCGGCCGAATCCGAAATCGCGAGGCAGGAGCGACCGCCGCAGACGCGCAGCGAGCGATAGTCGCGGGCAGGGGTGAACGTGGCGGCCGCCCTAGCGACAGCCAGCGCCACGGGCTTCTCGGCGCTCCAACGCTTCGTCCGCGCCGCGACCTCGCGCCGATCTCACAACCGGCTCCGTCCCTCGCGTCGAACCGGAGGAGGGGCCGGGAGGTACTCGCTTGGAGTTCGTCCACTGTCTCCGAGCTCGTCCAGCACCCATGTGATGAGCGTGTGCGTGCAGGCCCGCACCGCTTGGGGCGGCCAATCGAGGGCGGCGGCGATCTCCGCACGGCTCTCGCCCGAAAGGAGATGCCGCAGAACGAGTTGTTCATCCCGTGTGAGTGGCATCGCCATGATCCACTCCAGCTCGACGAATCGAGTATGACTCGTGGCTATAGCTCGTTGACATACCCCCGGTGCTGTCAGCCGGATGACTGATACCTAGATCGATGGCCCGCTCTGCGCTGTCTAGGTCCCAGTTGCCGGCTTCACGTTCGCGGCTCAGATCCGAACGTTGCCGAGCCAGCTGCGGTAGAGGCCGGCGTAGGTCCCGCCGACCTCGACGAGCTCGGTGTGCGTCCCGCGCTCCACGATGCGCCCGGCGTCGAAGACGAAGATCTCGTCGGCGCCCTCGGCCGTGCTCAGGCGGTGGGCGATGGTGATCGTGGTGCGGCCCGCCGACAGGCGACGGAGCGCCTCGGAGATCCGTCGTTCGGTGGCGGGATCCACGGCGCTCGTGGCCTCGTCGAGGATCAGCACGCTTGGGTTGCCGATCTGCGCCCTCGCGAGCGAGACGAGCTGGCGCTCGCCGACCGAGAGCCACTCGCCCCGCTCGCCCGCGCGCGTATCGATGCCCGTGGGCAGCGACTCGACCCAGTCGCCGAGGCCGAGCTCCTCGAACGCGGCCTCGACCTCGCGGTCGGTCGCGCCCTCGCGGCCCGCCCGGACGTTCTCGCGCATCGTGAGGTCGAACAGGAACCCGTCCTGCGGCACCATCCGTATCGCGCCCCTGCGCGAGGCCGGCGCGACCTCGCGCAGGTCGACGCCCTCGAGCTCGATCCGACCGCGCACGGGATCGGCGAGCCGCGTGAGCAACCGGCAGAAGGTGGTCTTCCCCGACCCGGTCTCGCCGACGATCGCCACGTGCGCGCCCGCCGGCACCTCGAAGGACACGTCCCGGAGCACCACGGGCCCGTCGCCGTATCGGTACGAGACGTCCTCGGCCCGCACGGCGAGCGCCCCGTGGCCCAGCGTCACCCCGGATGTCGGCTCTGCGATCTCCACCGGCAGCTCGAGCAGCGCGAGGATCTTGCGCCACCCCGCGATCGCCGTCTGGGTCTGCGCGTAGATCTCCGGCAGGTCGGTGAACGGGTGCAGGAACAGGTCGGCGAGGAACAGGAACGCCGTCACCGTGCCGAACGTGAGCCCCCAATCCGGCCCGAAGGTCGCGCCGACCAGGATGACCGTCGAGAGCGCGAGTCCCCAGAAGATCGTTCCCATCGGCCAGAGCCTCGCCGTTCGCAGGTGCGCGAGGACGTGCGCCCGATACCGGTCGTGGATCGAGCGCTTGACCCGCTGGTCCACTCGGTCCTCGAGACCGTATGCGCGCACGACGTCGGCGCCCATCACGCTCTCGGAGACCTCGGCCAGCATCTCGCCGACCCGCCCGCGCACCAGGTCGTACGCCTCGGACAACTTGCCCTGGAGCTTGCCCATGACCAGCAGCAGGGGCGCGACCATCAGCACGACGGGGATCGTGAGCTGCCACGAGTACAGCAGCATGATCACGAGCGTCGCCGAGATCTGCAGGACCGCCCAGATCCACTCGATCCCGCCCTGCTCGGTGAACTCGGACAACGTGTCGACGTCCGCGGTCACGCGCGCCACGAACACGCCGCGGCGCTCCCGCGACTGCGTCGCGATCGAGAGCCGGTGGATGTGCTCGAACCCCCGCACGCGGAGCGCCATCAGCGCCTCCTCGGAGGCCCGCACCAGCCGGCGCGCCGCCGTCCGGCCCGCGACGAACGCGACGAAGACCAGCGCGAACGCCGCGCCGCAGAGCCCGAAGACGAACCCCGGGCGGAACCCGCCCTCGAACCCGTGGTCGAAGATCTGCTGCACCAGGATCGGAACGACGAGGTTGCCCACGACGGCGCCGAGCGAGACGACGACCGTGAGGACGAGACCCCGGCGCAGCTC
>CBRGMI010000289.1:0-2543 GCA_967797495.1 uncultured bacterium | reverse complement strand
CATGACCGGCATGTTGGATCTCGCGGTGATCGAGGACCCGGCCGTGGCCGAGGTATCCCTCGACCCCGTCCGATCGCGGCTCCTCGCCGAGCTCGCAGAGCCCGCGTCCGCGACGATGCTCGCCGGCAAGCTCGGGCTCCCACGCCAGAACGTGAACTACCACCTGCGGGCGCTCGAGGAGCACGGGCTCGTGGAGCTCGTCGAGGAGCGGAGGAAGGGCAACATGACGGAACGGCTGGTTCAAGCGACCGCGCTGTCGTACGTGATCTCGCCCGCGGCGCTGGGCGGCGTGGAGCCCGATCCCTCTCGAGCGCCCGACCGGCTCTCGGCGCGCTGGCTGATCGCTGTGGCGGCCAAGCTGGTGCGCGACGTGGGGGAGCTCATGGCGGGCGCGACGAAGGCGCGCAAGCGCCTCGCGACCTTCGCGATGGACGGCGAGATCCGGTTCGCCTCGGCCGCGGACCGCGCCGCGTTCGCGGAGGAGTTGGCCGCCGCTGTGACGTCTCTGGTAGGCAAGTACCACGACGAGGCCGCGCCTCGCGGCCGGGATCACCGCGTCGTCGTCGCCGTGCACCCGAGCCTGAAGCCCGACGACGAGGCGACCGAACGGACGACGGACACGGAGGGGACCTGAGATGGCACACCCGTTCGAGCTCAGCCACCGGATCGAGGTCGACGCATCGCCGGAGGAGGTCTGGGAGGCGATCGCCACCGGTCCCGGTGTCGACTCCTGGTTCATGGGCCGCAACGAGATCGAGCCAGGAGAAGGCGGCTCGACCCGCATGATCATGCCCGGCGGGACTGAAGAGACGACGATCACGGCGTGGGAGCCGCCGACGCGGCTCGCGAGCCGCACGCCACAAGGTGAGGACGGCTCGCTCCATGTGTTCGAGTACCTCGTCGAGGGGCGCGACCAGGGCAGCACGGTCGTCCGCTGGGTGCACAGCGGTTTCCTCGGAGAGAACTGGGAAAAGGAGTATGAAGGCCTCTCCGAGGGCGACCCGATGTACTTCGACAAGCTGCGTGTCTATCTCACCTACTTCCGTGGCCGGACGGCCACGCCGGTGAACGTCTTCGGCGGCTCGGTGGTGCCCGACCGGGATGAAGCGTGGAAGCGATACCACGAGGCGCTGGGTCTCGCGGGACCGGTGGCCGTCGGGGATCCCGTGCACCTCACCCCTGACGGGCTGCCGGAGTTGGGCGGTGTCGTCGACTGGCTCTCCCGGGACTTCCTCGGTGTCCGCACGGACGACGGTATCTACCGGTTCATGCACATCAGCGTGTTCGGCGGCCCGACCGGCGTCGGCCATCACATCTTCGTCGACGGCCTCGATCAGACGGAGACCGAGGCCGCGTGGGAAGGCTGGCTGACGAAGGTCTTCCCTTCCTAGGAGAGGAGGTCTCCATGGAAACCGTCACCTCGAACGACGGCACGACGCTCGGGTTCGATCGGCTCGGCCAAGGACCCCCGGTGGTGCTGGTGTGCGGCGGTTCGGTCGATCGCATGGCCGACGCGGCCCTCGCGCAGGAACTGTCCTCCGACTTCACGGTCCTGAACTACGACCGCCGCGGCCGCGGGGACAGCGGGGACACGCCCCCGTACGCGATCGAGCGGGAGGTCGAGGACATCGAGGCGGTGATCGATGCGGCGGGCGGATCGGCCCACCTCTGGGGCTCCTCGTCCGGCGCGGTGCTCGCGATGATCGCCGCGGCGAGCGGGGCCATGGTCGACAGGCTGGCGCTCTGGGAGCCCCCGTTCATCCTGGACGAGAACGCCCGCCCGCCAGCAGATCAGGTCGAGCAGTACGAGCGGATGATCGCCGAGGGGCGTCGCGGCGACGCCGCCGAGTACTTCATGACGAAGGTCGTCGGGATGCCACCGGAGTTCGTCGCCGACGCGCGAAAGCAGCCGTGGTGGGCCGGCCAGGAGGCGATCGCTCACACGCTTGCCTACGACGCCCGCATCATGGGCGACTACTCGATCCCGACAGAGACGGCGGCGTCGGTCAAGGCCCCCACCCTCGTGCTCGCGGGCGGGGCCGACATGCCGTTCATGCGCGAAACGGCAGCGGCCCTGGCAGACGCGATCCCCGACGGTCAGGTCCGGTTCCTCGACGGTCAGGGGCACAACGTCGACCCGACGGTCCTGGCCCCGGCGCTGAAGGAGTTCTTCTCCTCGTAAGGCTCGAGTCGTCGTGCCCACCGCGCCAGGGGGCTCGTCATAGGCTTCCCCAATGGCGGAGTGGTTCTGCCTGCGCTGCGACTGGGCCGACGAGACGCAGGAGCCCGCGTGCCTCCGATGCGGCGCTCCCCTGTACCGGATGGGCCGTTCGGACCCGACGCCGGCTCGGGCGAAATTTCCCTCGGCCCTCCTCGATCCGCCGGACGAAGTCCCGGGCACGCGCGGTGCGCCCCTCGAGGGTTCTGAGCGCGAGGGCAACCAGGACGAGGCCGTTCCTCGATCGGTCGCGACGGCCGAGCGCGGGCGCTGGCGGGTCATCGCTCTCGCCCTCACGCTCACGGCGGTCGTCGCCTTCGTGCTG
>CBRGMI010000288.1:0-2560 GCA_967797495.1 uncultured bacterium | reverse complement strand
CGGTCGACGTCGGCCTCCGTCGTCGTCCAGTTGGAGACCGAGATCCGCATCAGCCGCCGGCCATGCCAGGTCGTGCCGCCCATCCAGCACGTGCCCTCCCGCTGGATGCCTTCGATCACCCGTTCGGTGCGACCGTCGTCGCCGAACCCCACCAGGACCTGGTTGAGCACGACGTCGTTCGCGATCGTGACGCCGTCGATCGCCCCCAGCTTCTCCGCGAAGCGCCGCGCGAGCGCGCAGCAGCGATCGACGAGGTCGGCGAGCCCATCGCGGCCGAGCTCGCGCAGCGCGGCCCACGTCACGAACCCCCGCGCGCGGCGGGAGGACTCGGGGACGTAGTCCGCCGGTGCCCGAACGCGCCCCTCCCCCTGCCCGACGAGGTACGCCGCCGTGTACGACATCGACGCGGCGTGCGCGTCCGTATCCGCGCAGAACACGAACCCCGAGTCGTACGGCAGGTTCAGCCACTTGTGGCCGTCGACCACCCAGGAGTCGGCCCCCTCACGACCGGCGACCATATGCTCGAACGCCGGGCTCGCGGCGGCCCACAACCCGAACGCCCCGTCGACGTGGACCCAGGCGCCCCGCCGGCGCGCCGCCTCACACGCGACGAGGAGGTCGTCGAACGCCCCCGTGTTCACGTTCCCGGCCTGGGCACACACGATCGTCGGCTCGTCCGGACCGGCTTCGAGCGTTCGGACGAGGGCGTCAGGATCGACGGCGCCGTTCGGACCCGCCGGAACGTTCTGGACCGCGTCGACCCCGATGCCGAGCAGGCGGAGCGAGCGGTCGATCGTCGCGTGGCGTTCCTCGCCGGCGACGACGCGGATCCTGGGCGCGCCGTGCAGACCGCGTCGCTCCACGTCCCAGCCGGCGCGCTCGAGCACGCGGTGGCGCGCCGCCGCGAGCCCGACCGTGTTCCCCGCCTGCGTCCCCGTCACGATCCCGAACGACGCGGCCGCCGGCAGACCCAGCGACTCCTTCAGCCATGCGCCCGCGATCTCCTCGACCAACGCCGCGGCCGGCGACGACGCGCCGTTGAACGCGAGCTGATCCCAGCCGGTGGTGAGGATGTCCGCGCCGACCGCGGCGTCGAGCGATCCCCCGACGACGAAGCCGAAGAAGCGAGGACCGGCCGAGGACATCAGCGCCGGTTCGACCGCAGCGGCAAGCGCGTCGAGCACGGCCCCCGCGTCGGCTCCCTCGGCCGGCAGCGGGCCGCCGAGCTCCGCGCGGAGGCGATCGAGGTCCGCCACCGGAGCAACGCGGCGATCGGAGAGGGACTCTCGGTATTCCGCGACCCTGTCGGCGGTGCTCGTCAACAACTCCCTGAGGTTCGACATCGGTCCATCATCGCCCACGGGCGGGGGCGCCGACGACGGGCCGTCCGTATCGGCGGGACGGTCGTATCTTTGGGGCCACACCTCTGACGGGAGCCGACATGGACGACCAGCAGATCGTCGAGCGGATCAACGAGCTGGCGCACCAGGAACATCAGCTCTGGGAGTCCGAGTCTCGAGGCGAGGCGAGCGAGACCGACCGCGAGCGCCTGACGGAGCTCCAGGTCACCCTCGACCAGTGCTGGGACCTCCTCCACCAACGCCGGGCCCGGCGTAGCGCGGGGATGGATCCGGACGACGCGCAGGTTCGAGACGAGCGTGAGGTGGAGGGGTACCTGGGCTGAAGCCCGTATCGCCCCAGGAAGTCCCTCGACCGGGTTGCGCGGCGGGGCGAGCTTCGGTCAGACGGACGAGCGGTCCTTGAGGCGGTCGAGCTCGGCCTCCAGATGCTGGACGCGCGAGGCGAGTGCGTCGCGCTCATGCTGGACGGCGTTCAGCTCTTCCTCGACCCGGGCCCGAGCCGCGACCTCATCCTTGAAGCTGGGCTGCATGTACGCCGGGAGGTTCTCGTCCGCGACGCGGTCCGCCTTCTTCCGGCGAGGCCCCGGCGCCGCGACCGCCGAACGCCGCCGCGCCGTACGACGCGCGAGCGCCCCGATCACGGAGAAGACGATCGCCGTCACGATGGCGAGGCCGAAGCACACGATGGCGGCGGCGATCGCCCGCCCGAACCACGGGTACCAGGGCTCCCTGGACTCCTCGACGATCGTCTGGTGGGAACGGACGAGCTCGGCGCCCACGAGCGTCGGAGGCGATCCGATCTCGAGCACCGTGAGCGTGCGGAACCGGTCGCCGTCGACCGAGCTCTGCGACTGGCCGGAGATCACCGCGTGGATGTCGTCGCGCAGGGCCGGCTGGTGCTCGCCGACGAGCGCCGGCTGATCGGCGAACAGGACGGTGCCGTCCTGGGCCAGCAGCAGCACGCCGTTGATGGGACCGGCGAGCACCCGTGCGTCGACGGCGGCGAGGAGCTCGTCGTAGCGAACACCCCGCACGGGACCCTGCGCATCGGCGGTGACGAGCAGCGGTTGGAGCACGTCGAGCGAGAGCCTGCGCGCGTCCCGGGTCGCGTCGGCCTCGAGCCCGCTCTGCCGGTACCAGGTCGCGCCGTAGGCCGCGCCCGCGCCGACGAGGAAGATCATCGCGAGCATGACGAAGAA
>CBRGMI010000287.1:0-2572 GCA_967797495.1 uncultured bacterium | reverse complement strand
GGCGAATCGATGAGACCGATGCGTGCAGCGATCCCCCGGCTGACCGCCGGCCTGCTCGTGCTGCTCGCTGCATGCACGGGCGCATCGACCGATGTTCCTCCGACCTCCGACTCGGGAACCGGTTCGTCCCCGCCGACGATCATCACCAGGTTCGCGAACGGCCAGCCCCTCCCCGCCGGCTGTCCGCCGGGCGACAACGCCCGAGCGCAGACCGTGGCCTTCGTCGCGAGCGGGAACGCCTGGGTCCTCGACCCGGAGAGCAGCGACGCGAGCTGCCTGTTCCCGACGCCGGCTCCCGGACCGTTCGCCTGGAACCCGCGCGGGGATCGCATGCTCCTGGACGGGCTTTCGATCCGGTCGATCGACGGGAAGCACCTGCGGGACGCGACATCCCCGACGAGCCCGCTGTCGTCGTGGGGTCATCCGATCGGCAAGGCGGTTGTCTACATCCCGCCGAGCGGCACGAGCCTTCTCAAGGTCTATCCGGGCACCCAACGCACGGACGACATCACGCCGGTCCCCGACGTCCGTTACCTGAACGTGATCTACCATCCTTCAGGCCTCGCGCTCGCCTTCGTGGTCGACACGGGCGACGGTCAGGAGATCTGGCTCTCGTCCAATGTCGGCGAGGATCCGGTGCGGCTCGTCTTCGCGGTCGGGGAGACGACGTTCGGGGCGCTCGCCTTCACGGCCGACGGGCGAACGCTGATGTACGCCGCGGTCCATGGCGACGACGCACCGCTCCTGCACGCGCTCGATCTCACCGACCCCACGATCAACCAGGGTCTGTGGCACGGGGATGCCGGCGACAGGATCTCAGAGATCTTCACCCAGCCGAAGAGACGGGGTGGGTTGGTCGCGTTCACCGTCGGGTCGAGCTGCGATGACTCGCGTGCGGTGGTGTTCCGGCGAGGCGAGCAGCCCCGCCCGCTCGCCGATGCGCCCTCCCGGGTCATCGGCTGGCTCGACGAGTCCACCGTGCTGGTCGCCTCCGGCGGCTGCGAGGGACCCTCCAACCTGACTGCCGTCGACGTCCTCCAGGACGCGATGATCCCGTTGGTGGATGGGGTGGACATCGCCGCCGCTCGCACGCCGTTGCTCGGGTACGTGCCGCCGCTCCCTCAGCACATCGAAGAGGAGGTCGGCTCGGGCGTCGGCTGATGATGGTTCGGGCGGCCGGTCGGCCGCCGAGGCGAAGCACTCCGAGGCGGCCGTAGACTGCACACCGCCGACTGGGGAAGGAGCCGACATGTCGATGCAGGGACCGGGAGGACCGGGAGGCCGCGATCCCGGAGCGCAGCGGTGGGGCGCCGAGAAGGAACAGATCGACAAGCAGGCTCGACAGGAGCACCTCGCGCACGAGGCCGAACGCATTCACGCCGAGGAGGCCGCCGAGATGGCCGCGGAGCGGGGAGAAGCCCCCAAGCCGAAGCGCCCCTGGTGGAAGTTCTGGGGCTGAGAGCACCTCTAACTGCCCGGAGTTCGATCGCCCTCGCGGCAGTCGTCGCGATCACGTTCGGTTCGCTCTCGGCATCGGCGGCGCCGACCGTCGATGAGCGGGAGCTGCTCGGCGAGTCCATCGAGGGCCGGCCGATCCACGTCTTCCATCGAGGCGATCCCGACGAGATCCGCGTGCTGGTGGTCGGTTGCATCCACGGCGACGAGTGCGCGAGCGTTCGGATCGCGAAGCGGCTGCTCACCGGCCGCCCGCGGTCCTTCGTCGACCTGTGGATCCTGCCGAGCCTGAACCCGGACGGCCGGGCCGCGCACACGCGGCAGAACGCCCGCGGCGTCGACCTGAACCGCAACTTCCCCTACGACTGGCGACCCGGACCGCGAGGCCGCTACTACCCGGGAAGGCGGCCCGCGTCCGAACGCGAGACGCGGATCGCGGTGCGCTTGATCCTGCGGATCGAGCCCGACATCACGATCTGGTTCCACCAGCCGCTCGCCCTCGTCGACGCGTCGGGCGACGTCACGATCGAGCGCCGCTACGCGCGTCTGGTCGGCCTGCCGCTCGTCAACCTCGGTCGGCTGCACGGGACGGCGACGTCGTGGCAGAACCACGTCCTGGGACGCACCGAGGCGTTCGTGGTCGAGCTCCCCGGCGGCGTCGTCCGCCCGCGCCGAGCTCGCCGGTTCGCCAACGCCGTATACCGCCTCGTCCGCGCGTAGACCGCTCGAGATCGACGCAGCGTCCCGGCTGGGTGACCGAGGTCACACCGAGACCGTGCCGCCGGTCCGTGCGGCGCAGGACCGATGGCCGCACCCTTGAACCTTGTTCGTGATCAGGGGTTGATAACGACGACGGGATCGGGGGTGGAGCGATGATGCAGATCTCGGAAACCAGGGTCGTCTCGCCGGACCCGAGGCAGGCGCTGAACGCCGTCCGCACGCTGCGGAGAACACTCGCGCGGCTCGGGCTGCCGGACCGGGTGAGCTCGGAGGCCGGCGGCGAGCTCGAGGAGATCGAGGCGGAGCTCAGGAAGCCGGATCCGGATCGCGGCGTCGTGATCGCGCGTCTCGAACGGTTCACCGAGATCCTCGCGGGCGCGGGCGTGGACATGACCCG
>CBRGMI010000286.1:0-2588 GCA_967797495.1 uncultured bacterium | reverse complement strand
CGTACTCGTCGGTCACGAGCGCGATGTGGAACTTCTCCTTCTGCATCTCGCGCAGCAGGTCGGCCACCTTCTTGGACTCGGGGACGAAGTGCGCCCCGCGCACGATCTCGGACAGCGGCATGTCGTGCTTGCCCTGGTGGAGTGCCTTGAGCACGTCCTTCGCGTAGACGATGCCGGTCACCTGGTCCAGGTCGTCCTCGAAGACCGGGATCCGCGAGTAGCCGTGCTGGAGCACCAGCGCCTGCACGTCGCGGAGCGTCTTGTCCGACTCGATCGCCGTGATGTCGGGGCGAGGGAGCATCACCTCGCGGACGATCGTGTCGCCGAACTCGAAGATCGAGTGGATGAGCTCCTTCTCGCCCTCCTCGATCTGTTCCTCGTCCGAGGCGACCTCGGCGAGCGCCCGAAGCTCGTGCTCCGTGATGAACGGGCCCTGCGGGAGCCCCTTGCCGGGCATGACCACGTTCGCCATCTTCACGAGCCCTGTGGCCAATGGACCGACCAGTCGCCCCAGGCCCACGATCAGGGGTGCGAGGAACAGCGCGACGCGATCGGTCTGTTGAATGGCGAACGTCTTCGGCGTGACCTCGGCGAACACGAAGAGCAACAGGGTCATCACGAGCGTCGCGACGATCTCGCCGGCCCCGTGGAACACGCGGACTGCGAGGGACGTCGCGATCGTCGTGCCGCCGATCGTCGAGAGCAACACGAGGAGGAGCACGACGTTGAGGAACGGTGCCGGGTTGTCGGCGATCTTGACGAGCGACGGAGCGCCCCGCCGGCCCTCTTCCTGGAACCGGTAGGCGCGGACGCGATTGGTCCGCGTGATCGAGACCTCGGCAGCGCCCAGGACCGCCACCACCACGATCAGCAGGACGACGACCGCGAGCTGGAACCAGTCACCCCCGCTCACGGCACGTGGATCCCCGAATAGCGCTCCTGCCGCGACCACATCGAATCGCGCTCGGCTTGGTCCATGTGGTCGTGGCCGAGCAGATGCAGGATCCCGTGCACGAGCAGGAGGCGGAGCTCGGCCGCCGGGTCGTCGGGGTTGTTGCGTGCGGCGACCGCCGGGGCGATCACGACGTCCCCGAGCTGCCGGAGCCCGTCCTCGCCGATCTCGTCGTCCAGCGGGAACGAGAGCACGTCGGTCGGGCCGGCCTCGTGCAGATAGCGCTCGTGGAGCTCGGCGATCTCCTCCTCGGTGACCAGCGAGATCGAGAGCTCGGCGTCCGCGATCCCCTCGCCGAGCAGGGTGGCACGCGCGAGCGTCATGAGGCCCTCGCGATCGACCGCATCGCTCTGGCGGTCGTCGAGCGCGATGAGCGGAGGTTGGTCGTCGTCAGCCATCGACGCGGGCACGCTGCTCTCCGAAGACGCGGTACGCCTCCACGATGTCCTGCACGATCTTGTGCCGAACGACGTCGCGCGCCCCGAGGTGGGCCACCTCGATCCCCTCGATATTCCGCAGGATCTCCTGCACGATCACGAGTCCCGAGGTCTGCCCGGTCGGCAGGTCGATCTGCGTGACGTCGCCGTTCACGACCGCCTTCGAGCCGAACCCGAGGCGCGTGAGGAACATCTTCATCTGCTCGGGCGTCGTGTTCTGCGCCTCGTCCAGGATGATGAACGAATCATTGAGCGTTCTTCCCCGCATATACGCGAGCGGGGCGACCTCGACCGTGCCGCGTTCCATCAGCCGCGGGAGCGCGTCGGCGCCCATCATCTCGAACAGCGCGTCGTACAGCGGCTTCATGTAGGGGTCGATCTTCTCGTACAGCGTCCCCGGCAGGAATCCGAGCCGCTCGCCGGCCTCGACCGCGGGCCGGGTCAGGATCAGCCGCGAGACCTGCTTCAGCTCGAGCGCCCGCACCGCGGTCGCCACGGCGAGGTACGTCTTGCCCGTCCCGGCGGGACCGATCGCGAACGTGACCGTCCCGCTGCGCATCGCGTCCACGTAGCGCTTCTGCCCGAGCGTCTTCGGCGCGACCCCGCGTCCCCGCCCGGTGAGGAACACGTCGCCGAGCACCTGCGTCGGCGTGGCCTCCTCGCCCTTGATCAGCTCGATCGACCGGCCGACCGAGGAGGCGTTCAGCTCGTGGCCGCGTTCGAGCAGCGTGATCAGCTCCTCGAACAGGAGCGCCACGCGCTCGACCTCGCCCTCGGGCCCGGCGATCGAGATCTCGTTGCCGCGGACCACGATCTCCGAATCGAAGGCGGCCTCGACCAGCTTCAGCAGCTCGTCGCGCTGACCGAGGAGGGCAACCATGCTCTGGTCCCCCGGGACCAAGATCTTGACCTGCGTGGTGGCTCTCGCCAAACGGCTCGCTCTGGGGTGGTGCCCCGCTCCTTCTCGATCGGAACCCTCGGACCCGGTCGCTGTCGGACGATCCGCGTTGGGTCCGGATTCTACCCCGGGGTGCGCGCCGTCACGCGCTGGTGCCCTCGACATCAGCCGGGCGGCCAGCGCATCGGCCGACCTCCGAGGAGATGGAGGTGCAGGTGGAACACGCTCTGCCCGGCGTCCCGGCCTACGTTGGCGACCAGCCGCCACCCGGAAGCATCGACGCCCTCGGTCTTGGCGAGGT
>CBRGMI010000285.1:0-2593 GCA_967797495.1 uncultured bacterium | reverse complement strand
ACGGCCTGGAACACCGAACCACCGCCGGTCACGGGGAACGCGGCGTTCAGGTCGCGCTCGAGCTCGGTGGGCGTCACCTGGAAGGCGCCGGAGACCGCGGGGTCGAACTGCGCGCCGTGGTCCGCGGTCACGATCAGCACGTAGCGACCCGTGCCGACCTCGCGGTCAAGGAAGTCGACGAACCGCCCGAGGTCCTCGTCCTGCCACGACAGCGTGTCCTGCATCTCCGGGCTGTTCACGCTCCAGATGTGGCTCACGTGGTCGATCGCCTTGAAGTTGATGTACAGCAGGTCGGGGACCTGGTCGTCGCCGAAGCCCTCGCGCGAGATCACCTCCTCGATCATCCGTTCCTGGTACGGGATCCGGGCCGGCGTCGCCCATCCACCCTCGAACTGCTCGATCGAGTTGTCGCGCCACTTGCCGTCGAGCGCGCCGTCCTGGCGGTCGATCGCGTCGGTGTACGCGGACAGGCCGGGCAGGTCGTTCACGTAGCCGGGGAGCTCGTAGAACGGCTGGTACGTGCCCTGGAGGTTCCACGTCGTCCCCTCGGCGCCCTCGTTGTCCGCCTGCGTCGGCACGCGCAGGACCGCGATGTCTCGGTCGCCGCCACCCCACAGCGATCCGTGGCTGGCCATGTTGAGGTGCCAGGTCACGCTCGCGAGCGCACCCACGAGGGGCTCGTTGCCCATGGCTCGGTCGTAGAGATCGGCGAGCGTCGGCTCCATCAGCAGCACCGGTCCGAGCGCACCGGCGCGGACCAGGTCGTCGCCCAGGCGGAACTCGGCGTCGGTCTGACCCGTGTGCATCGGGAACGCGCCCGTCCCGAGCGTCGCGTGGGTGGCCGGCGTGATCGACGGCGAGGACCCCACGCTCGCGTGGTCGAACCAGATCCCCTCCGGGATCATCGAGCGAAGCACCGGCCAGTCGTTCGGGAACGCGTCGAGGACGCTCAGGCCGCCGGCGTCCCACACGAGGGTCACGATCAGCGGCGGCGGGGTGTCGGTCTTCGGGACGATCTCGGGGATCGCCTTCCCGTCGGGCGCGTCGAACCCGAAGTGCAGCAGCCGTGCCTGCGTCGGCGCCACGTCGGCGAGCGTCACCGGCCGCCGCACCCGGCCGAGCGCCGGGATGATGCCGGGCCCGTACCAGAACAGGGGTACGTCCTGCAGGTAGTCCCACGGCCCCGAGTGCGGGAAGTTCGTTCCGACGAAGTTCGGCTCTCGCGGCACGAACACGATCTGCCCCGAACGCTCGGGATCGGTCCCCCTCCAGATCCGTACGAGCTGCCGATGGGGGATCGCGCAGGCGGCGTCGGCCAGCGCACCGGGCGCGGGCGGCGTTACCGGCTCGGCCGTCGTCTCGCTCGAGCCGGGCGAGGTCGTCCTCGTCGACGCCGCCTCGGTCGCGGTGTCCGAGGTGCACGCGGCGGCCAGGATCGCCACGGCCACCAGCGGCGCGAGCCGCCTCATGCTCGCGCTTCGGGCAGGCAGGGCAGGTGGCCCATGATCTTGGACGGGAAGGCCGCCTGGAACACGAGGTCGTCGGCCTGGCCGGCCGGGACCGTGACGCCGGGCTGCGCGGTCTCGGCCTTCGTCAGCCCGAGGATCCACTCGGAAACTTCTTCGAGCGTGTGACCGTTCTGCCGGAGCTCGGCCTCGTTCACGAAGATCTGGGTCGGCTGAATCAGCTGGACGACGCGGGTCTGGTCGCCGTCGGTGTCGAACGCCGCGTTGATGCCATTCTGGATCGGCGTGGCGGCGATCTGGAAGGCGCCGGTGACCTTCGGGTCGGGGATCGACCCGTGGTCGGCCGTGAGCACCATCGCCCACTGCCCCTGCCCCACCGTCGCGTTCAGGAAGTCGACGAACGTCTCGAGCGCCGCGTCCTGTCCCACGACCGCGTCCTGCATCTCGGGGCTGTTCACGGTCCAGACGTGGCTGATGTAGTCGATCATCTTGTAGTTCACGAACAGCAGGTCGGGCGTCTCGTCCGCTCCGAAACCCTCGCGCCCGACCATCTCCTCCATGACACGCGTCTGGTACGGGATCCGCGCCGGCGTGTCGAACCCCTCCAGGAGCGTCTCGATGTCGTTGGTCCGCCACTTGCCGTCGATCTGGCCGTCGTTCGCGTCCACTGCCCGAACGTCCATGGCGAACCCGCCGACCCGGTTGAGGTAGTCGGGGAATCGGTAGTAGGGCATCAGCTCGGGCGTGAGGTTCCAGTCCGACCCCTCGGCGCCGAGCGTGTCGGCCCCGATCCGCTCTCGGATTACGGCGATGTCCTGGTCGCCGCCGCCCCACATCGCGCCGTGCCCGAGCATCCCCAGGTGGATGCTGACGGTCCCGATCTCGCCGACGACCGGCCGGTTGCCCATCGCGCGGTCGTAGAGGTCGGCGAGCGTCGGCTCCATCAGGTACGCGGGACCCTTCGCCCACGGCGTCGTGAGGTCCGCGCCGATCCGCAACCGGTGCGCGACGATCAGATGCGCGTCCGGGAACGCGCCGGTGCCGATCGTCGCGTGCGTCTGCGCGGTGGAGGTCGGGCTGGTGCCCACGGTGGCGTGCTCGTACCACGCGCCCTGCGGGATCAGCGA
>CBRGMI010000284.1:0-2605 GCA_967797495.1 uncultured bacterium | reverse complement strand
ACCGTCAACTTCTTCGGGGTCGCCGGCGCCCCCAAGCACGCCTTCCCGATGTACACGCTGTCCGACGCGGTGCGCCTGAAGGAGCACGTGCTCGAGCGCTGGACGGCGGCGGATCGCGACCCGGACCTGATCGAAGACGGGGCGCTCAACGTCGTCATCGTCGGCGCCGGCCCGACCGGCGTGGAGAGCGCCGGCGCGCTCGCCGAGCTGTACCGACAGAACCTCGCGAAGGACTACCCCGACATCCCCCAGGACCAGGCACGGATCGTCGTGGTCGAGGCCGGGGATGCCGTCCTGTCGATGTTCAAGAAGGGGTTGCAGACGTACGCCGCGAAGGCGCTCGACAAGCGCACCGTGGAGATCATGCTCGGCGAGGTCGTCGAGAGCATCGAGCCGACGCGCGTGCGGCTGAAGTCCGGAACCGTGCTGAACGCCCACACGCTGATCTGGGGAGCGGGCCTGCAGGCCAACCCGCTCGTGTCCGGCCTCGGGCTCGAGCTGCAGCACGGGAACCGCATCCCGGTCGGACCCGACCTCACGGTCCCCGGCCACCCGGAGGTGTACGGCGTGGGCGACATCGCCTGGATCACCGACACCAAGACCAAGACCGTGCTCCCGCAGCTCGGCTCGGTCGCGTTGCAGGCCGGCGAGCACGCCGGCGGGACGATCTCGCGGATCCTGAAGAAGAAGAAGGCCGAGCCGTTCGAGTACGAGGACAAGGGGACGATGGCGACGATCGGTCGCAAGGCGGCCGTGGTGCAGTTCCGACGGGGCAGGTCGCTCACCGGGACCACGGCCTGGCTCGCGTGGGGCACGGTCCACCTCGCGCTCCTGTCCACTGGCGAGGACCGGGCGAAGGCGGTCGTCGACTGGACGTGGGCGGGGTTCACGCACGAGCGCGCCGGCCGGATCCAGGTGGATGCGTCGGAGCGCTAGCACCGACGCGGTCGAGCGCCGCCTCCGAAGGGACCAACCACACGCACGGCGAACGATGGTGGCCGCGACCGCGCTGTTCCTCGCGGCCGCCGGCTGTTGGATAGGTTTCGCACTCCTCCTGGCCGTCGCGATCGCGGGCGTCTTCGTCGACGGGGGGGCGCTCGGCTCGGTCGACGTCCTGCTACTCGGGATGCTCGCGCTCGTTATCGTCCGCGGAGTCCTGCTGTGGGGCGGCGAGGTCGTCGCCCAGCGCGCGGCGGGCCGTCTCGAGACCGACCTGCGCGACCGGCTCGCGGCCGCGCTCGTCGCTCTGGGCCCCATCGCGGTCCGGGGCGAGCGGATCGGCGAGCTCGTCTACACGGCGGGGGAGGGGATCGAGAGCCTCGACCCGTACGTCACGCGCTACGTCCCCGCGCGCAGCCTGGCCGTGCTCGTCCCGGTCCTGGTGGCGATCGTCGTCGCCGCGCTCGACCCCTGGTCGGTGGTGATCCTGCTGATCGCCGGCCCGGCGCTCGTGCTGCTGCTCGGCCTGATCGGACGTCGCGTCCGCGACCTCGCCGAGCGCCGTGAGCGCGAGCTCGCCTGGATGAACGCCCACTTCCTCGACGTGCTTCGGGGGCTGCCGACCCTGAAGATGTTCGGGCGCAGCGCCGAGCAGGCCGAGACGATCCGGACCGTGAGCCGGCGGCAGGGTTCGAGCACGATGGACGTGCTGCGCACCGCGTTCCAGACGACGCTCGTCCTCGAGTGGGGCGCGACCGCCGCCACCGCCCTCGTCGCGATCGAGACCAGCGTGCGGCTGATGGCCGGCGGGCTCGCCTTCGAGCGAGCGTTGGCGGTTCTGCTGCTCACGCCCGAGTTCTTCCTGCCGCTCCGGCGCTTGTCCGCCGAGTACCACGTCGGGCGTTCGGCCGCGGCCGCCGCCGAACGCGTCTACGCGGTCCTGGACGAGCCGGTGAGGGTCCACGTCCCGGCGCCGGCCGCCAGCCGCCCGTTGCCGGCGCGGATGGACGTCCGGTTCGACGACGTCGTCGTGACGTACGACGACGGTTCGCGGACGGCCCTCGAAGGGTGCTCGCTGCAGATCCCTCACGGCCGAACGGTGGCCCTCGTCGGCCCGACCGGCGCCGGCAAGACCACCGTCGCCAACGTCCTCCTGCGGTTCGTCGACCCCGATCACGGGCGGGTCACTGTCGGCGGCGAGCCGCTGTCCGAGCTCGACCCCGCGCTCTGGCGTACCCGGGTGGCGTGGGTCCCGCAGCACGCGTCGCTGTTCCACGGCAGCGTGGCCGAGAACCTCCGCCTCGCCCGGCCCGACGCCTCGGACGACGACCTCGTGGCCGCGGCGAGCGCCGCCAACGCCCACAAGTTCGTCACGGACCTGCCCGACGGGTACGCGACGCCGATCGGCGAGGGCGGCGCCCGGCTGAGCGGCGGCGAGCGCCAGCGCCTCGCGCTCGCGCGGGCGTTCCTGAAGGACGCGCCCCTCCTGATCCTGGACGAGCCGACGTCGCACCTTGATCGCGAGAGCGCATCGCTCGTGCTCGAGTCGGTCTCGCGGCTCACGCAGGGTCGGACGGTGGTCGTGATCGCACACCGCCCCGAGCCGGTGGCGGACGCGGACGTCGTGGTCGCTCTCCGCGCGGGACGGGTGGTCGGGGACCACTAC
>CBRGMI010000283.1:0-2614 GCA_967797495.1 uncultured bacterium | reverse complement strand
CCCGCGTGGTACGACGGGACGTTGCCGTAGATCTCGACGCGGTTGCACGTCGAGACGATGACCGCCTCGTCGACCGCGGAGTCGTCGGCGGTCCGGCGGTAGGCCTTGACGAGGTCCTCGTCGGCGAAGGCCAGGCGTTCGAGGAGTTCGACCGCGGCGCGCCGGTGGGAGATGCCGAGGGCGAGGATGGCCATGGGTCTGGGGATTCTACGCGCCTCCGGATGGAGTCCTACGGCCGGCGGACGATCCCGGCCCGTGACGGACCCGTGGGTCCGGGAGGTCCGGGTACCATCTCCGCCCGCCACACCCGAACGCACGACGGAGGAGCCTGGGATGGAACGTGGCAGGGCCCGCGACCTGGGGGTCGTGATCGGCACGTACCCGCCCGGGCCGCGGAACGCGGTGACCGACGTGGAGGGCGTTCGGGTGGGACACCGGACGATCGTGCGTGACCCCTCGCCGGATGGGGCGGGCGCCGTTCGCACCGGTGTGACCACGGTCTTCCCTCACGACGGCCTTCCCTGGATCGAACGGGTCTATGCGGGGACCGACATCCTGAACGGGTTCGGTGAGCTGATCGGGATCAATCAGATCGCCGAGTGGGGCCTGCTGCACTCGCCGGTCGTGATGACGAGCTCGCTCGCGATCGGCCGGGCCTACGACGCGACCGTTCGGTGGCGGACCGCCCGCCACGCGACGACGACGCACGAGGGCGGCGACATGCCCTTCGTGTGCGAGTGCGACGACTCCTTTCTGAACGACGTCACGACCTTCCCGCTCACCGACGAGGACGTCGCCGCGGCCCTGGACGCCGCGGCGGGCGGTGAGGTGGCCGAGGGATGCGTCGGCGCCGGCACCGGCACGCAGTGCATGGACTTCAAGGGCGGGATCGGGACCTCCTCGCGGACGATCCCGGGCGGGTGGACCGTGGGCGTGCTGGTGCTCACGAACTTCGGCGAGCGCGAGCTGCTGCGGATCGACGGGGTGCCGGTCGGTCGCGAGATCACCGACCTGATGCCGGGGCAGCACACCGAGGGCTCGGCGATCGTGGTCGTCGCGACCGACGTGCCGATGGTGCCGCACCAGCTCCGTCGTCTCGCGGCTCGCGGCGGGCTCGGGCTCGCGCGGTGCGGCTCCACCGGCCACAACGGGTCGGGCGAGCTGATGCTCGCGTTCTCGACGGCGAACCGAATTCCGCTTGCGTCGGAAGACGGCACCGTCGAGGTGCGGGCCGTGCTCGACGGCCCCGTCGAACGCTCCCCCGACGTGTTCAACGAGCTCTTCGCGGCGACCACGGAGGCGGTCGAGGAGGCCGTCGTGAACGCGCTGTTCACCGCCGAGACCACGGTGGGTCGCGACGGCAACGTCCTGCACGCGCTGCCGCTCGAGCGGACCCTGGAGATCCTCGCCCGCTACGGACGCGGGCCCCGCTAGGCGAATCTCGCGGGGTCGAACGGCGCGGGGTCGAAGGGCGGCTCGGTGCCGAGGACCAGCGCGGCCGCCAGCTCGGCGCTGCCTGCCCCCAGGATCACGCCCTCCGACCCGTGCCCGGTCGCGACGAACAGCCCCTCGCGCACCCAGGCGAGCATCGGTCGCTCGTCGGGCGAGACGGGCCGAACGCCGGACCACGTCGACAGCACCGGCGCCTCGGCGAGCGCGGGCACCAGCCGCGACGCCTGGGCTGCCACGATCCTCGGGACGTCCAGGTCGAACGGCTCGGCCGCGAACGAGGGCTCGCGCGACGTGCCGGCGAGGACGGAACCATCGGGGGCAGGCTGGATCATGGGAGAGACGTCGCGCGCCTCCGCGGCCTCACCGAACTCGCGCATCGACAGCCTGACGGAACCGGGCTCGCTCGCGGGCGCGAGGTTCCGGCCGGCCAGCAGGCGGCGAGCCCCGCTCTGGATCCAGTGGTGGAGCAGCGGGCGCTCGGGCGCCGCGTGGACGAGCCACCCGCGAGCCGAGGCGATCGGGAGCGAGACGCCGAGCGGCATCGCGACCGCCGGCGACCACGGCCCCGCAGCGAGGACGACCGCGTCGGCGCCGAGGACGCCGTCGTCGGTCACGACCCCGGTGACGCGGTCGCCCTCCGCGACGAGCCGACGTGCCGGCGCGTGGTGGCGGATCGTCGCGCCCGCCCTCCGGGCGAGGGCGCCGAGGCACACCGTGAGGGCGAGCGGGTCCACGCGGTGACCCTCGTGCAGCAGGTAGGCCTCGCGCACCTCGGTCGAGAGCTCGGGTTCGATCTCGCCGACGCGCTCGTCCAGCCGTTCGACCTCGACGCCCACCGCTTCGGCCGAGGCGACCCAGGCGCGGAGGTCCTCGATCTCGTCCTCGTCGATCGTGACGGCGAGCGTCCCGATCGGCTCGTCGTCGAGGAAGAACGGCGTGGGCGGATCGGCCGAGATTTCGGCGTAGCGCTCGAGGCTGCGGCGCGCGAGCGGCGCGAGGACCGGGTCCTTCGAGGTGTCGAGGTACCCGAGGTTGCGCCCGGAGGCGCCGGCCGCGAGCTCGTCCTTCTCGAGCAGCGTGACCGATGCGCCTCGGTCGGCGAGCTCGAACGCGCACGCCGTTCCGATGATCCCGCCGCCCACCACGACGATGTCGGGCACGG
>CBRGMI010000282.1:0-2645 GCA_967797495.1 uncultured bacterium | reverse complement strand
GATCGAGATCGTCGAACGCCCGAGGGCTCGATGCGTCGCGCTCCGTCGGAACGCGCCGCCTCGGACGGGGACCGTGCTCATCGTGACCGCCGGGACGTCGGATCTCGGGGTTGCCGAGGAGGCCGAGCTCACCGCCTCGATCCTCGGTGCCGAGACCGAGATCGTCGCGGACGTCGGCGTCGCGGGTCTGCACCGTCTCGCCGCCGCGCAACCGATGCTCGCCACCGCCGACGCGGTCGTGGTGGTCGCGGGGATGGAGGGCGCGCTCGCGAGCGTCGTCGGCGGCATCGCGGCGTGCCCGGTGATCGCCTGCCCGACCAGCGTCGGCTACGGCGCTTCGCTCGGCGGCCTGGCCGCGCTCCTGTCGATGTTGTCGTCGTGCGCGCCCGGCGTCGCCTGCGTGAACGTGGACGACGGCGTCGGCGCCGGCACGATCGCCGCGATGATCGCTCGGCAGTCGACGCCGCGATGAACGTCCTCTACGTCGACGTCGTCGGCGGCGCCGCGGGCGACATGCTCCTGGCCGCCCTGCTCGACGCCGGGGCATCGCGCGACGAGGTCGCCGCCGCGGTGTCCGCCGTCCTGGGCCGCCGGGTCGAGTGCGTGACCGCGGAGGTCCGCCGGCGGGGTCTGCGGGCGCTCGCGCTCTCGGCTCCGGGCGATCCGTCGGCCGAGCGGCGCCGTCCGCGGGAGCTGCTGGACGCGGTCGAACGCGCGGCGCTCCAGGACGGGGTTCGGGCGCCGGCCACCGCGGTTCTGTGGCGACTGTTCGACGCCGAGGCGAAGGTCCACGGCCGCGGGCTCGCCGACCTCGAGCTCGAGGAGCTCGGCGAGGACGACACGTTGTTGGACGTCGTCGGCGTGGCCGCGGCGCTCGTATCGCTCGGCGTCGAACGCGTCGACGTCTCGGCGATCCCGATGCCCCCGCCCTCGAACGACGGGACGCACGGGTCGCCCGCGCCGGTGACGCTCGAGCTGTTGTCGGGGTTCGGCCTGCGACCCTCGGTCGCCGGGACGGACCTGCCCGAGGCGGTCACGCCGACCGCGGCCGCGATCCTGTCGGAGCTCGGTCGTCACGTCCCCGAGATGCCCGAGCTCATGCTCGAGCGGGTCGGCGTCGGCGCGGGCACGCGCGACCCGGAATCGGTCGCGAACGTCGTCCGGGTGCTGCTCGGCTCGACCTCGCCGCCCGCGGATGGCGAGCGCCGGTTGCTCGTGCTCGAGGCCAACGTCGACGACCTGGAGCCCGAGCTCGTGCCGGACGCGATCGACGCGCTCCTGGCGGCCGGGGCGCTCGATGCGTGGACCGCGCCGATCGTGATGAAGCGGGGGCGGCCCGCCGTGGCGATCTCGGCCCTGTGCGAACGCGACGTGCTGGACGAGGTCCGGCGGGCGTTCTTCGAGGCGACGACGACGCTCGGGGTCCGCGTGCACGAGGTGTCGCGTCCCCAGCTCGATCGCAGGATCGTCGAGATCGATCTGGCCGAGGGGGGTCCGCGGATCCGGGTGAAGCTCGGGGTCCTGGACGGACGGACCCTGAACGCGAAGCCCGAGCACGCCGACGTCGTCGAGGCCGCTCGCAAGCTCGGCCGGCCGGTGCGTTCGGTGCACGCGCAGGCCTCGGCGCTCGCCTACCGGCTGCTCGAGGAGGATCGATGAGCGCGGTCGCCGAACGCGCTCAGGTCGCCGCGATCCGCGATCTCGAGGATCGGATCCGCGGGTACGGCGACCGGGCCCTCGTGGCGTTCTCCGGCGGGGTCGACTCGTCGGTGGTGCTGGCGCTCGCCGCGCGCTCGCTCGGACCCGGCCGGGTCGAGGCGGTGACCGCGATCTCGCCGAGCTATGCGACGGGCGAGTTGGAGGTGGCGGCCCGGACCGCGTCCGATCTCGGTGTCGCGCACCGATCGGTGCGGACCCACGAGGTCGAGCGCGAGGCGTACGCCCGCAACGACGAGCTCCGGTGCTACCACTGCAAGGCGGAGCTGTACGGCGTCCTCGGAGCGCTCGTCCGGACCGCGATCCCCGATACCGCGGTGCTGGCCGGCGCGAACGCCGACGATCTCGACGAGTTCAGGCCGGGGATCTGGGCGGGGGAGCGGGCCGGGATCCGCAACCCGCTGCTCGAGGCATCGGTCGGCAAGGCGACGATTCGCTCGATCGCCCGGACCCTCGGCCTCCGCGTGTCGGATAAGCCGGCGCTCGCCTGCCTGTCCTCGCGGGTCGAGCTCGGGATCCGCATCTCGCCCGAGCTGCTGGCCCGGATCGACGAGGCCGAGGCGATCGTCCGCGCGCTCGGGTTCGAGGTGGTTCGCGTGCGGCACCGCGGCGCGTCCGCGACGGTCGAGGTGCCGGCCGGCGAGGTCGATCGGCTCCTCGCCCATCCCGAACGGGACGCGGCGCTCCGCGCGCTCGCGGCGCTCGGCTGGGACGACGTCGCGGTCGACCCGAACGGCTACCGGCCCGGCGGCGCTGCGGCTCGGTCCGACGGTATGTGAGCAGACCACGCCCCCGCCGAGCGTCGTGGTCCGATGAGTTCCGGGCACCTGATCGGTCTCATGGGAGATGACTCCGAACGAACGGCCGTCCGCGCCCGTTCCCCGGGCGTCGTCGGCGATCCAACCGGTCGCGCGGCGGTGGCGCCCCGG
>CBRGMI010000281.1:0-2671 GCA_967797495.1 uncultured bacterium | reverse complement strand
GGATCCCGAACAGCGCCTCGACGAACATCCCGACGATGATGATCATCAGCATCACGGCGATGACCCGCGAGACGATGAACAGCTGTCGGTTCGCGTCGAGCAGGTGACCCAGGCCCATACCCCCGGTGGCGATCAGCTCGCCTGCCATCAGCGCCCGCCACGCGAGGGCCCACGCGGACTGCAGCCCGGCCACGTAGGCCGGGATCGCGGCAGGAAGCACCACGCGACGCTGGAGGATCCAGCCGCGGGCACCCAGGGTCCGACCGGCGCGGACAACGAGGGGTGGCACGAGTCGGATGCTCGAGGCGGACGCGATCGCCATGGCCGGGATCGTCGCGATGATCACCACGAACAGGATCGCCCGTTCGGAGAGACCGAACCAGACGATCGCGAGCGGTAGCCACGAGATCGATGGCAGCGCCTGCAACCCGGCCATGAGGCTCCCGAGGCTCCGCTGGACGAACTCCGAGGAGACCATCGCCAACCCGATGAGCGTGCCAACGACGATCCCCACCGACATGCCGACCACCAGGCGGATCAGGCTCGCCTGCGTGGCCTGCAGGATCGACTCGCGCGGCGGGTCCGGGGTGGCGAAGCTGCCGAAGAACGCTCTGAGCACGTCCCCGGGGAGCGGCAGCTCGGTCTGCCCGAGCAACCCGGACGCGACGGTGGCCCACCACAGGAAGAGGAGCGCACCGATCGCCACGACCCGCGGCACGATCTGCTCCGCAGCGCTACGCCATCTCGCGTTCCCGTTCGACAACCTTCTCCACCTCCTTCAGCAGGTGGTCGTGGACGTCCACGACAACCGTCGAGAGCAGCACGTCCTCGTACTCCCTCGGTCGCGGCGCCGTGATGCGATGCTCGGCCACGAACGTCCCCGGAGGCGCCGACATCAGGACGACACGGTCGGCGAGAAAGACCGCCTCGCGGACGTTGTGCGTGACGAAGACGAATGTGTTCCGCGTCTCCAGCCACACCTCCTGCAGCTCGCGTTGCAGGATCTCGCGCGTCTGCGCGTCAAGCGCGGCGAACGGCTCATCGGCGAGCAGCACCTCCGGCTGGCACGCCAGCGCCCGCGCGAGGGCGGCGCGCGAGCGCATCCCACCGGAGAGCTCATGCGGCTGCGCGTTCGCGAAGCGCCCGAGATGCACCCGGCGGAGCCAGTGCATCGCGCGCTCCTCCCGCTCGTCCTTCGGAATGCCGATCAGCTCGAGGGCGAACTTCACGTTGGCGACAACGCTCAGCCAGGGGAACAGCGCGGGATCCTGGAACAGCACCGTACGATCGGGGCCCGGACCCGTCACCGGGGCCCCGTCCATCGAGATCGCCCCCGTGTCGGGCCGGTCCAGGCCGGCGAACAGGTTCAGCAGCGTGGTCTTGCCGCAACCACTCGGGCCGATCAGGCAGACGAACTCTCCCGGCGCGATGTCGAGGTTCACCTCGCCGAGCGCGCTCACCACGTCGCCGCGGGCGTTGCGGAACGTCTTGGTCACGCCCCGCGCAGAGAGCTTGGCCGCCTGCCCGTCCGAGGAGGGCACGATCGTGAGCGAGCGCGCCGTCGTCATACCGCGACCTTGATGACCGGGAGCTGGAGCTCGCCCAGGATCTCGTTCAGGGCATCGAGCCGGAAAAGCCCGTCCAGGTCGACCGGCTGGGCGTCGAGGAACCCCAGTGCATACGCGTTCGCGGCACCCTGCGCGAGGCTAGGCGCGATCGGGTCGGACGTGAACGTGAGCTTGCTCCACGCCTCGTCCACTACGGCCTGGTCGAGCGAGGGAGCACCCGCCTTGATGAGCCCGGCCTGCACAGCTGCCTTCGCCGCGTCCGGATCCTGGTCGATCTCCTCGACCGCCCTCACGTTGCCCTCGACCAGACCCGACACGAGGTCCGGTTGCGCATGCAGGAACGTGGAATTGACGAGCAACACGGTGGTCGTGAACTCGCCCTCCGGCCACAGGTCGGCCTCGTCTACGAACGGCTCGGCCAACCCCGATGCGACCAGGAGGCTCGGGTACGGCTCAGGCTCCCACGCGCCGTCGAGATGCCCCGCCCGGAACAACGCCAAGAGTTCGGGATTGTCGACCTCCAGTACGTCGACCTGACCGCCCGCATCGTTGGCCTCGAGCCCCTGCTCGTGCAACCACGTCCGAAGTGCGACGTCCTGGGTGTTCCCGAAACCCGGAACGGCAATCTTCTTGCCAACGAGATCCTGGGGCGAGGAGATACCCGAGCCCTTGCGAACCACGAACGAGGCACCGCCCGACGTGACGCCCGAAACGACCGCGACCCCGCCGTTCGACTCGAGGTATAGCGCGCTGGCTGGCCCGGGGCCGATATACGTCGCATCGATCGACCCCGAGACGATCGCGGCTCCCGCGTCCGAACCCGAATTGAAGTACGTGACCTGCACGTCCACGCCGGGGAGCGTCTCCTCGAACAGGCCCTCCTCCAGTGCAACGTAGCCGGGGGCGTGGGTCAGGTTCGGGAAGAGGCCGAGTCGCAGGACGTCGTCGCTCCCTTGAGCGCGGTCAGCGCTCGAGCACCCCACCGCGAACAGCGCCAGGGCCGCGAGCGCGATCCCCATCTTCCTCATATGGCTCCACCTCCGGAACGCGAAAAGGCCGCGACACGGATGTGCCGCGGCCTCCAGTCGTCTGGTCAGCCGAAC
>CBRGMI010000280.1:0-2671 GCA_967797495.1 uncultured bacterium | reverse complement strand
CACGATCCTGCCGTCCTCGTCCATCGTGACGATCGCCTCGAGCGCCGACGCCAGGACGGCGCTGGTACGGAGCTCCAGTCCCTCCCGGGCAGCCTGTTCCTCGAGGCGTTGCTGCTCGGCGCGGGTGCGACCGATCGCGGCGCCCAGGGTGTCGGCCGCCGCCTTGAGCGCCTCGACCTCGGCGGCCGGCCACACGCGTTCGGTCGCGCAGTCGTCGAAGCCGATGAACCCCCACCACTCCTCGCCCACCGAGACCGGGACCACGATCCGCGACCGGACCCCTTCGCCTTCGAGGTGGCGCCGCTCGTGCTCGGGGAAGTCCCGGGTCAGCCCGTGGAGCTCCCGGCCCTCCGACAGAACCGAGCGCCACCGTTCGAAACCGTCGTCGTACGAGTGGGTCGCCACCGCGCCGTCGCCGAGCCCCACGATGCCCGGACCGAACCACTGCCGGTACAGCCGCATGCCCGGGCGCCCGTCCTCGAGCGTGATGTTCTCGAACACGTAGACGCGGCCGGCGCTCGACGCCGTCCCAAGTCGCTCCAGGACCTCGGGGAGGGCGGCGGCCCAGTCGTCGTTCTTGAGGAACCGCTCGGCCGCGAACCCGATCGCCTGTAGGACCGCGTCGCGACGGGTGAGCGCATCCTCGGCGTGCTTGCGGGCCGTGACATCGAGCAGGACCCCCTGCCACATCATCGGTTGCCCGTCCGCGTCGCGCAGCAGCTCCGCCTCGTCGCGCACCCACACGACGCGTCCGCCCTGCCCGAGGAAACGGTATTCGGCCGAGAAGGGCTCGCCGGTCTCGTTCGTCCAGTGCGAGAGCTCGAGGACGCGGTCGCGGTCCTCGGGGTGCAGATGGTCGACCCAGAACTGGGGGTCCCGCAGCCGGACGTCCGGATGGAAGCCGAACAGTCGTTCGTACTGCGGGCTGATGTACAGCGCGGTGCTCACGTCGTCGATCGCGTCCTGGTAGACCACGACCGGGAGCTGTTCGACCAGGGTCCGGTAGTTGGCCTCGGCCTTCTGAAGGAGCTGCTCCGCGACCTTTCGCTCGGTGATGTCGAACATCACGCCCTGGTACAGCGAGTGGCCGTCGTCGCCGCGTCGGACGGGGACCGCCTCGTCGCGGACCCAGAGCTCACGGCCGTCGCGCGTGTGCATCCGATACTCCGAACGAAAGGCTCCCTTGCCCCGTTTGCAGATCGCCCATTCGGCCCGGACGCGTTGCACGTCGTCCCGGTGTACGAGCTCGGACCACAGCTGATGATCTCGGAACTCGTCCGCCGAATAGCCGAGCATCTCCTCGACCTGGGGGCTGACGTACGAGGGGGCCATGTCGCCACCGCGGATGGCGGCGTCCCACGTGTACGTCACCGCGGGCACGCGCTCCACGAGCGTGCGATAGCGAGCCTCCGTCTCGGCGAGATCCTGCTCGGCGCGCTTGCGCTCGGTGACGTCGTACATCGCGCCATGCGACAGCGAGGGGCGGCCCCGGCGGTCGCGTTCGATCGTGACCGCCTCCTCGTGCACCCAGATGACCGTGCCGTCCTTGCGGATGTGGCGGTACTCGATCGTGAGCGGTTCGCCGGTGCGGTCGGCCAGGTCCGACGCCGCCAGGACGCGGTCCCGATCCTCGTCGTGCACCCTGCGGATCCACAGGGCGGGGTCGTCGGTCCACTCCTGCGCGGTGAACCCGAGGATCTGCTCGATCTGCGGGCTCACGTACGGCGCTGCCATCGTGCCGTCGGGGCGGCGGGGGTCCCGGGTGTAGATGACGGCCGGCATCTTCTCGACGAGCGCCCGGTACCGGTTCTCCGCCTGGTGCCGAGCCGAGCTTTCCTGTCGGTTCGACCGTCCCTGCATGAGCGCGAACAGCGAGAGCCCAGCCGCGAGGAGGACGAGCGCGCCGACGGCCTCGCCGACCTGACCACGGAGCCGTTCGCCGACCCAGCCGTAGAACGGCTCGAACAGCCGGGTCGCTGAGCCGAGCACCATGAGGAGGAGCACGGCGAGCAGGATCCACAGCAGATCCCGCAGCGCCGCGGACCTGCCGCTCGGGCCACCGGGTCGTTCGTCCATGGTTGTGCGTGAGGTATCGGACCTCTCGGGGACTTCCCTGAGCCGGGCAGGGGGAGACCGAAGGTCGTTGCGGCCCGGGAGGCGTCCCCCGCGTGCGCGCCCTCGGCTAGAACCTGGCGAGCTCGAGCATCCGCTCGCCGATCTCGTCGGCGTTGAGCATGAACGCGTGCTCGAGGTTGCTCGCGAAGCCCATCGCGGGGACGTCCGGGCCCCCGATCCGCACGATGGGCCCGTCGAGGTCGAACATCGCCTCTTCGGCGATCGTCGCCGCGATCTCGGCCCCGGCCCCGTAGGTGCGGTTGTCCTCGTAGACGACCATCGCCTTACCCGTCTTCCTGACGGAGGCCAGGATCGTCTCCTTGTCGAGCGGGCTGATCGTGCGGACGTCCACCACCTCGACGGAGACGCCCTGCTCGTCCTGGAGCCGGGAGGCGGCTTCCAGGCACAGGTGCAGGGACAAGCCGTAGGCGACCGCGGTCAGATCCTCACCCTCGCGCTTCACATCCGCGGTTCCGAGCGGCACCTCGAACGGCTCGTCGGGGACCTCGCCCTTGATCAGCCGGTAGGTGCGCTTGTGCTCGAGGAACAGGACCGG
>CBRGMI010000279.1:0-2674 GCA_967797495.1 uncultured bacterium | reverse complement strand
GCGGAACCGTGCTGGTCCAGGAGCTCGAAGGGCGGCGCCGGGTCTCCGGGCTGCAGGGTGGCCACGCTCCTACGGTACCCGCGTGGCGCCGTTGCGATGGGACCCCGCTCGCGCCGAACGCTCACCTCCGGCGATCCTCGATCTCCCACGCGTGATCGAGGACGTGCCACGTCACGCGCCGGACGAAGTACCGAGGTAGCCACCGCGCGCCGCCCCGCGGCCCGGGCGGCGGAGGACCGGCTCGCGCGGTGGTCTCGAGCGCCTCCAGGACCGCCGCGTGGGTGCGTTCGGCGAGGTCTCCCGCGCGTCCCGCCTCGACCTTCCGGCCCACCATCCTGAGGTAGCTGCCCTCCGCGTCCACGACGTGGTCGACGATCTTCTGCAGGTCTCGCCCGCCGCCGCGCGGGCCCTTCGCGAGCGTCTTGCCTCGAGCGCCGTCGACCGCGGCGTCGAACGACCTCCAGCACGCGCGCAGGATCGAGCGAGCACGCCGGAGCTCGGCGTCGTCGATCGGCAGGGCATCCGCACCGGGAGCGATCGAGGGTGCGCCGAAGTCGGTGGTTGCGCCGCCCCGCAGGCGTTCGACGACGGTGAATCGCGACGGGTCCTCCGGCGGCTCGAAGCCGAGCCTGGTACCCCGGAGCACCTTCGCGTAGCGGCGCCCCGCACCCTGGAGCGCCTCGAGTGCGGCCGCCTCGTCCCGTCCGGCCCGGCACCAACCGGGCCAGTCGAGGGCGCCGGCGAACGTGCGCTTCGCACCGGTCTCCAGGTAGGTCGGGATCTCCGCGGGACCCATCGCTCGCAGCGTGCGGTGGGACCCGCGGTCCGATCCCTGTTTCGCTATCTCCAGGCCCTGCGCCGTGAGCCGGACCGCACGAGGAGCACGAGCAGGATGGCCACGCCGATCGAGGCGAGCCAGTCGACCCCCGACGTCTCCTTGAAGAAGGCGCCGGCGAGCCAGCCACCCAGCACCGCCCCCACCACGCCGATGACGAGCGTGCCCAGCAGGCCGATCGGGTCTCGGCCCGGCACCAGCATCCGAGCGAGCAGACCCACGATCAGCCCTACGATGACGTAGCCGAGGATCGAGCCGATGTCGGCATCCAGGCGGATGCTGTCGCCCTTCGCCGCGACCAGCGGAACAGCGACGAGCGCCGCCGCCATCGCGTCCGGTTCCCTGATCGGTCTCATGGGTGTACCTCCCTTGTCTCTCTCCCAAGGTGGTGTACCCGGCCCGGCACCCCTTCAATCTCGGCTGCCCGAGCTCCGATCCGAGGTCCGGGCTTCGTCCGGTAGCGGCGTGCGCCGTAATCGGGTCGACGTTCGTGGAACCATCCGATAGCCTGCGCGGTCTCGCACACCGGGGGGAGAACACGACGACGTCTCGACGACGATCCACGGCGCCCGCGACCGCCTTCGCGACCGTCGTCCTGATCCTCGTGTTCGCCGCTCCGGCCTCGGCCAGCGGCGAGCCGGGGGATGTCGGCGCGTCGGGCACGACCGGCGCGACCGTGCCGATGGTTCCGACGCTCCCCGCGGGGGCGCTCCCGGGCATCGACGTCTCGAACCATCAGGGCACGATCGATTGGCTGTCGGTCGCGGCCTCCGGCACGCGGTTCGCGTTCGCCAAGGCCACCGAGGGACGAACCTTCGTCGATCCGATGTACGCGGCCAACAAGGCGGGCTCCGCCCTGTCCGGCGTGGTGTTCGGCGCCTACCACTTCGCGCGGCCCGACGGCACGGCGAACGACGCCATCATCGAGGCCGACCACTTCGTCGACGTCGCGCAACCCCAGCCCGGCAACCTGATCCCGGTCCTCGACATCGAACGCACCGGCGACCTGTCGCAGGAGCAGCTGACGCAGTGGATCCTCGCCTGGCTGGGCCGCGTGACCGAGCGGGTCGGCGTCCTGCCGATGGTCTACACGAGCCCGCACGGATGGGCGACGCGGACCGGCGACACGACCGCCGTCGCCGACGCCGGCTACACGCAGCTGTGGGTGGCGCACTGGGGCGTGTCCTCGCCGACCGTGCCGGGTGGGAACTGGAGCGGCAACGGGTGGACGTTCTGGCAGTACGGCAACTGCGGAGCCATCCCCGGGATCGACGGGTGCGTCGACGTGGACTGGTACGAGACCGGCTCGTTCGACCCCGTCACGATCCCGGTGCCCGACGACGTGCCGCCGTCCGCCACGATCGCGCTCCCAGCCACGCCAGGCGAACCGATCTCGATCACGTTCAGCGAGATCGTGCACCGGGTGACGCCGGAGAACGTGTTCGTGTGGATCCCGAGCACAGGGACCTACCCCGACGTCGAGCTCTCCTGCCGGTCGGGCAAGGGGCGCCCCGTCGACTGCGTCGCTGGCAACGTCCGTTCCGCGCGCGTGCGGCCGCTCGGACCGTTCGTGCTGGGTGAGACCTACGAGGCCGTCGTGAACCCGGCGATCGCGCCGGTGCTCGTGGTGGATCGGAGCGCGAACCCCGTCCCGACCACCGCCTTGGGATTCGCGACGCCCACCGAGGTCGAGGACGACAGCCCCGCGATCTCCTACGCGTGGCGCACGGCCTCCAAGGCCAGCGCCAAGGGCGGTCGTTACGCGGTCGAGCACCGGGCCGGCGCGACCGCCTCGTTCGCCTTCGCGGGCGGATCGGTCACCTGGTACACGGCCGTGGG
>CBRGMI010000278.1:0-2715 GCA_967797495.1 uncultured bacterium | reverse complement strand
CCGCGGGCCGATGATCGGCGCGGTGACCACGGGGTTGGCGAGCAGCCACGCGAGCGCGACCTCCGCCGGTGGCTGGCCGATCTCGGCGCAGAACTTCTCGTAGGCCTCGACCTGGGGACGGTGTTCCTCGAGCTTGTCCTGCACCATGCTCGACGCTCGTCGCGTCCCCTTCGCGCCCCCGCCGTCGAGGACGCCCGCGAGCAGCCCGCGCCACAGCGGGCTCCAGGGGATCACGCCCATCCCGTAGTCCTCGCACGCCGGGAGCACCTCGAGCTCGACGGTGCGCTCGGCGAGGTTGTAGATGCACTGCTCGGACACCAACCCGAGGAAATGGCGATCCCTCGCGGCCTCGTTCGCCTTCGCGATGTGCCAGCCGGCGAAGTTGCTCGACCCCACGTAGACGACCTTGCCCTGCTGCACGAGCGTCTCGAACGCCTGCCAGATCTCGTCCCACGGCGCCTCGCGGTACACGTGGTGCATCTGATAGATGTCGAGGTGGTCGGTCTGCAGCCGCCGCAGGCTGTCCTCGCACGCCTGGCGGATGTGGAGTGCCGACAGGCGTGACTCGTTCGGCCACGAGCCCATCTCGCTGTAGACCTTGGTCGCGAGCACGACCTTGTCGCGGCGACCGCCGCCCTTGGCGAACCAGTTTCCGACGATCGTCTCGGTCGTCCCGACGCCCGTGCGCTGCCCGTAGACGTTCGCGGTGTCGAAGAAGTTGATCCCGAGCTCGAGCGCCCGGTCCATGATCGCGTGGCTGTCGGTCTCGCTCGTCTGCGGCCCGAAGTTCATCGTGCCCAGGCAGAGCGGGCTCACCTTCAACCCGAGACGACCCAGGTGCCGGTACTTCATCGCGTCCGAGTCTAGCCGGGCGCCGCGGATATCCCGGCGTCGCGGGCGGGATCCAGCGAGCCGTCGCGCTCGGGGTCGCGCGCCCCGGGGAAGAACATGAACGCGATCGTCACCGCCGCGCCGATCAGGCCGGCGCCGATCAGGGTCGCGTCCGCGCCGAACGCCGACGCGAGCGGACCCACCACCGCGAAGCTGAGCGGCACACCTCCGATCGAGATCAGCCAGTCCAGGCTCGAGACGCGTCCGAGGAGGTGGCCGGGGACCAACCGCTGTAGCAGCGTGAACCAGATCACGATGAGCGCGGTGATGCAGCTCTCGGAGACGAACGCGACGCACATCGCCTGCCACACGGCGGAGACCAGCCCGAACCCGGCCGTCATCAGCATCCCCACCGCCCACGTCAGGTACAGGACGGTCATCGCGCGCCGGGGCAGGCGCCCCCGCTGCCCCATCGCGAGCGCCACGGTGACCGACCCCACGCCGCCCGCGCCGAACACCAACCCGAGGTCCGCCGCCGAACCACCCAGGTCGTTGCGAACCACGAAGGGCACGAGGACCTCCCACGGCCCCCACACGGCCAGGAGGCTCACCAGGCCGGCCACCATCCCCACCCAGAGCCAGGTCGTCCGCCGCACGTAACGGAGCCCCTCCTTCAGGTCGGCCCATGGCGACGTATGTTCGTCGTCGTCTCGGGCCCGCGGGCGCGTCCGCATCAGCCCCACCATCACCGCCGAGAACACGAAGGTGGCCGCGTCGGCGACGAACGCCCATCCGGTCCCGAAGCTCGCGACGAGCGCCCCGCCGACGAGCGGCCCGATCAGGGTCCACGCGATCGGCCGGACGAACTGCCCGAGCGAGTTCGCCTCGACGAGCAGGTGCTCGGGGACGACCTGCGGCACGATCGAGGAGAACGCCGGCCCGAACAACGCCTGACCGACCCCGTAGACCACCACGAGCGAGATCAACGAGGTCATCGTGAGGGTGCCGACGATCGACATGATCCCGATCGTCGCGATCGCGACCCCGCGGATCACGTCGCCCGCGATCATCAGGAGCCGTCGATCGACCCGGTCGGACAGGACGCCGGAGATCAGCACCAGGACCACCTGCGGCAGGCTCCACGCGATCCCGACGGCGGCGAGCGCCGAGGGCGAGTTCGACAGGTCGTACGTCTGCCAGGCGATCGCGATGATGTAGACGCCGTCGCCGATGAACGAGACGGTCAGCCCGATCCACAAGAAGGCGAAGTCCCGCACCCGCAGCGGCCGGAGGATGCCGACGCGGTCCACGAGCCCGCTGACCCTGCCCATCGCCCGAGCATACGGACCGGGGACGACCGTCACGATGTGCAACGGGACGGCCAGGCCCTCGGTTGGAACTCGTTCGCCGCGGTCGACGACGCGGAGGAAGTCTTCACCTTCGAGCCGTCGCTGCGGCCAAGCTGAGCCTGATCAGCCTCCAGGCATCGCGAGGCGCCCGACTCAAGGTCGTGGCCTGGGCGCCGTTGTACGGTTCCAGATATGGGAGTTGAAGGGACCCGCGACCTCGACTCGAAGAGGCGGCATCCTCGTCAGCCGACCGACACCGAGCGGGATGAGATCGTTGGATTGTCGCGGGATGAGCAGCAAGTCGCCCGTCTTCTGGCACGCGGTCACTCAACGAAGGAAATCGCTGCCGAGCTGAACCTCTCAGACGATGCGGTCAGGCAGCATGTACAGATCATCCTTATCAAGTTGAGCCGTGCTACACGGCCCGATCCACCCCCGCATCCCCTCGCAGCGTCCGCAGCTCTACCCGTCCCGCGTCAGCGGGCCGAGGATGTTCCCACCCACGTCGGCAAGCCTCTTCGCCGGAAAGGCGGCA
>CBRGMI010000277.1:0-2722 GCA_967797495.1 uncultured bacterium | reverse complement strand
TCTCGACGTGCAACCGCGTCGAGATCTACGGCAACGTCCCGTCGTACCACGCGGGCTTCCAGGCGCTGAAGCGCGTGCTGTGCGAGTCGCGTGGCGTCGCGCCCGACGACCTGGCCGAACCGCTCTACTCGCACTACGAGGGCGACGCCGCCGAGCACCTGTTCACCGTCGCGAGCGGGCTGGATTCGATGGTGCTGGGAGAGCCACAGATCCTGTCGCAGGTGCGGGAGGCGCTCAAGCAGGCCGAGGCCGAGCGGGCCGCGGGCCCGTCGCTCGCCGCGGTGTTCGACGCGGCGGTCAACACCGGGCGCCGGGTGCGCTCCGAGACCGGGGTCGGGGCGGCGCCGGACGTGTTCGTGGCGGCCGGGGCCGACCTCGGCGCCGAGGTGCTCGGTGGCCTCGAGGGTCGGCACGCGGTCGTGATCGGCGCTGGGAAGATGTCCGCGCTCGCCGTGAAGCACTTGCGCCGGCGAGGCGTCGCGACGGTCCGCGTGCTGAACCGATCGCTCGAACGCGCACGGGCCCTGGCCGAACGCGCGTCGGCGGAACCCGGCGACCTCGGGGAGCTGCCTCGCGCGCTCGCCGAGGCCGACATCGCGATCTCGGCGACCGGCTCCGCCGGTGTCGTCCTCACCGAGCCACTCGTGCGCGACGTGGTGGAAGGCAGGCGGCGGCCGCTGTTTCTGCTCGACCTCGCCGTTCCGAGGGACGTCGAGCCCACCGCCGGCCGACTGCGCGGCATCACGCTTGTCGACATCGACGGCCTCCGCGCGTCGGTCGCCGTCCGGGCCGCCGAGACCGCGGCCGACATCGAGCGCGCGCATGCGATCGTCGCCGACGAGGTGCGACGGTTCTCGATCCGCCGCCGCGCGGAACGCCTCGGTCCGCTCTTTCGCGCCCTGCGTGCACGGGGCGATGCCGCGGTCGACGCCGAGCTCGAACGCTTCCGGTCCGACCTCGCGGGGCTCGAGCCGCAGGAGCGCGAGGCGGTCACGGCCCTCGCACGCGGGGTCGTCGCCAAGCTGCTCCACGAGCCGATCGTGCGGCTGAAGGAGACTCCGGGGACAGGGACGCAGGACGCCTACGCTCGAGCCCTCGTCGAGCTGTTCGGGCTCGAGCTCCCCGCGGAGTGAGGCTTCGGATCGGCACGCGCGGGTCAAGGCTCGCGCTCGCCCAGGCGCGCGAGGTCGCCGACGCCCTCACGTCGTCGGGCGTCGAGACCGAGCTCGTCGCGATCACGACCGCGGGCGACCGAGGGGCCGACCCCGCGAGCGACCCGGCCGGTGTGAAGGGCCTGTTCGTGACCGAGATCGTCCGCGCGCTCCACGACGGCGAGGTCGACCTGGCCGTCCACTCGGCCAAGGACCTGCCGGCGGGCGATCAGGACGGCCTGGTGATCGCCGCGGTGCCCGAGCGCGCCTCGGCGCTCGACGTCCTCGTGACCCGCGACGGCGACCTCCCGCCCGGGGCGCGCGTCGGGACGTCGAGCATCCGCCGCCAGGCGCAGGTGTTCCGGTGGCGACCGGACGTGCTCGTCAAGGACCTGCGCGGCAACGTCGACACGCGGCTCCGCAAGCTCGAGGACGGCGAGGCCGACGCCCTGATCCTCGCGGCGGCGGGGCTGTTGCGGCTCGGCGTCGTGCCGGAGCACGCGCAGCCGATGTCGCTCTCGGAGATGGTGCCCGCGCCGGGCCAGGGGTGCCTCGCGGTCCAGGCTCGCGCGTCCGACGGCGCGACGATCGAGGTCTTGTCGGCGCTCGACCACACGCCGAGCAGGACGGCGCTCGAGACGGAGCGCGGCCTGATGGCTCGTCTCGGCGGCGGGTGCGCGCTCCCGCTGGGCGCGTTCGCAGAACCGGGTCCGCGGGGCGTCCGGCTGCTCGCCATCGCGCTCAGCCCCGACGGCTCGCGGATCGCGCGGACCCAGGTCGACGGCGCGACGCCCGAGGAGGTGGCCGAGCTCGCCGCGCTCGACCTGTCGGCGGGCGGCGCCGACGAGATCCTCGGGCTCGTCCGACCGTGAAGCCGCTCGCCGGTCGCACGGTGCTCGTGACGAGGCCGCGTCCGGAGGCCGAGGCCCTCGCGCGGCTGCTCGAGCGCCGGGGCGCCACCGCGATCGTGGCTCCGGCGATCGAGATCGTGCCCGTCCGGTCGGCCGCGCTGACGAGGGCGCTCGAGGAACTCGCCCGGGGCGCGTTCGCGTGGGTGACGCTTACGAGCCCGAGGACGGTGGACGTCCTGGCCGAGCACCTGACGCCGCGCCGCCTCCGGGCCAAGGTCGCGGCCGTGGGCGACGGGACGGCCGAGCGGTTCCGAACGTGGACCCGGCGCGACCCCGACCTGGTCCCGAAGGCGTTCACGACCGCGGCGCTCGGCCGGGCGTTCCCCCGCGGGACCGGCCGCGTCCTCACGCCGCGCGCCGACGTCGCCCCCGAGGGGCTCGAGGACGCGCTCGCCCGCAAGGGGTGGAGCCCCACACGCGTGGACGCCTACCGGACGCGCACGCCCCGCTCGCTTCCGCCCGAGGCACGGATGGCGCTCCGCTCCGGTGGCGTCGACGCCGTCACGTTCACGAGCGCCTCGACGGTCCGCGGGTTCGTGCGCGCGATGGGCGTGGTCAGGGGCAACCCGAAGGTCGTGTGCATCGGCCCGGTTACCGCGCGCGAGGCGCGCGAGCACGGCCTGCGCGTGCACGCGGTCGCGAACCCGCACACGGTCGAGG
>CBRGMI010000276.1:0-2747 GCA_967797495.1 uncultured bacterium | reverse complement strand
TGATCACCGAGCAACAGATCCAGGACAAGCTCCGCGAGCTCGGCGAGCAGATCACGCGCGACTACCAGGGGCGCGAGCTCCTGCTGCTCGGGGTCCTCAAGGGCGCCTTCGTGATGATGGCCGACATCTCGCGCCACATCCGGATCCCGCTCGAGGTCGACTTCATGGCGGTCGCGTCGTACGGGGCCGCCACCAAGACCTCGGGCGTCGTGCGGATCCTCAAGGACCTGGACCACGATCTCGAGGGGCGTCACGTCCTGCTGATCGAGGACATCGTGGACTCCGGGCTCACGCTCAACTATCTGCTGAAGAACCTTCGAGGCCGTCGCCCCGCGAGCCTCGAGGTGTGCGCGCTGTTGAAGAAGACCGGGATCCAGCGGGTCCACCTGGACGTGAAGTACGTGGGCTTCGAGATCCCGCCGGACTTCGTCGTGGGGTACGGTCTCGACTTCGCCGAACGCTTCCGCAACCTCCCGTACGTCGGGCTCCTCAAGCCCGAGGCATACACCGACGTGTGAGCCGAAGAACGCACAGGAACGCGATCGGCACCCGGCGCGTCCAAGCGTCGTGAAGCGTCTCCTCGTCCTCGCCGTACTTCTGTCGCTCACGCTCGCCGGGTGTGCTCGGGGATCGAGCGAGGGCTCGGACCAGCGGCTCGGCACGATCGGCGGTTCGGTCCTGCTCGCGCCGACGTGTCCCGTGGAGACCGCCGAGAGCCCGTGTCCGCCCAGTCCGCTCGCCGGGGTGCCGGTGCGCGTCGTGGACGCGGACGGCAACGTGCGGGCGAGCGCGGTGAGCGGCGACGAGGGCGCGTTCACGATCGACGTGGCACCGGGGAGCTACCTGTTGACCGCGTCGATCGAGGAGGATCCCGCGCGGTCGGTGAAGCCGGTCCGGGTGGAGGTGCTCGCGGGCGAGGTCGTGCATGTGGACGTGCTGGTGGACAGCGGCATCCGCTGATCGGGGTATCGGCAGAAGCCAACCCAGGTGCTACCATCGCGCAGGGCTCGGGCCGTCGGGAGACGCGCGGGCCCCGTAGCGTCTCCCCGGTCCGCAGGTTTCGAAAGGAGCACATCCCCTGGCTACCGACCCCGGGTCGCCCTACCGGCGACTCGTCCGTGGTCCCGCGGTCTACGTCATCGTCGTCCTCGCGGCCATCTGGGTCTTCATCGCGTTCGCCAACCGCGGCGCGACCTCCGACCAGCTCTCGTTCAGCGAGTTCCAGAGCGAGGTCGCCGCCGGCAACGTCGACACCGCGAACTTCCTGCTGGGCGACGGCGTGATCGAGGGCGAGCTCTCCGACGGGAGCCGGTACCGCGTCGCCTACGTCGAGGGAACCGAGGAAACGCTCACCGAGGATCTCCAGAAGAACGGCGTGGACATCTCGGCCGACCCGCAGAAGGGATCGGCGGTGGTCGGGTTCCTGTTCCAGCTGATCCCCGTGATCCTGATCGTCGGCGCGTTCATCTTCATCATGAACCAGTCGCAGGGCGGCGGCGGGCGCGTGATGCAGTTCGGCAAGGCGCGGGCGAAGCTGGTCACCAAGGACCAGCCCAAGACCACGTTCGCCGACGTCGCCGGCGTCGACGAGGCGATCGAGGAGCTCCAGGAGGTCAAGGAGTACCTGGCCAACCCGGCCAAGTTCCAGGCGATGGGCGCCAAGATCCCGCGGGGCGTCCTGCTGTTCGGGCCGCCGGGGTCGGGCAAGACGCTGCTCGCGCGGGCCGTGGCCGGGGAGGCCGGCGTCCCCTTCTACTCGATCTCGGGGTCGGACTTCGTCGAGATGTTCGTCGGCGTCGGGGCCGCCCGGGTCCGGGACCTGTTCGAGCAGGCGAAGCAGAGCGCGCCCGCGATCGTGTTCATCGACGAGATCGACGCCGTCGGTCGCCACCGCGGCGCCGGCCTTGGCGGCGGGCACGACGAACGCGAGCAGACGCTCAACCAGCTCCTCGTCGAGATGGACGGGTTCGACCAGCGCACCGCGGTGATCCTGATGGCCGCGACCAACCGGCCCGACATCCTCGACCCCGCCCTGCTGCGGCCGGGCCGCTTCGACCGGCAGATCGTGGTGGACCGGCCCGACCTCGAGGGGCGCAAGGGGATCCTGAAGGTGCACGCACGGGGCAAGCCGTTCGACGAAACCGTCGACCTCACGACGATCGCGCGCCGGACCCCCGGGTTCACGGGCGCCGACCTGTCGAACGTGATCAACGAGTCGGCGTTGCTCGCGGCTCGGTGGGGGAAGAAGGCGATCTCGATGAAGGAGGTCGAGGAGGCGATCGACCGCGTGATGGCCGGCCCCGAACGCAAGACGCGCGTGATGAGCGAGCGCGAGAAGCGGGTGATCGCCTACCACGAGGGCGGGCACGCGCTCGTGGCCCACATCCTGCCGAACACCGACCCGGTCCACAAGATCAGCGTGATCCCGCGGGGCCGCGCGCTCGGGTACACGCTCACCCTGCCGGAGGAGGACAAGTTCCTGATGACCCGCGAGGAGCTCGCGGACGAGCTCGCGATGCTCATGGGCGGCCGCGTCGCGGAGGAACTCATCGTCGGCGACATTACGACCGGTGCCGCGAACGACATCGAGCGGGCGACCAAGGTGGCCCGGCAGATGGTGACCGAGTACGGGATGTCGGACACGATCGGCCCGCAGACCCTCGGGCAGAAGCAGCACGAGGTCTTCCTCGGGCGGGACTTCCAGACCCAGCCCGACTACTCGGATCAGGTCGCGTTCGAGATCGACA
>CBRGMI010000275.1:0-2778 GCA_967797495.1 uncultured bacterium | reverse complement strand
GCCTTGCTCCTTCTCGCCGGCATCGCTATCCCCTTCCTGATCGTGGGCATCAGCCCCATTCATACTATCGAGGCGGTGAGGTGCCCCGATGGGGGAAGGATCGGGGCTTCCCTCTGCGGGTACGCCTTGCCCACGGCACCGTTGCTTTGGGTGGTCGACTTCCTTCGGGGGATAAGTCGGCCGTGGCGGGAAGGCACCAACGAAATTGAGTCGACTCCAGCAATCCGGTGAGACGGATGAGACAGGAGCGCCAAGAACGCGCAGCTCAGGGGCACTGGTGAGACCGGTGGAGACGCATGAGACATCCGCCATGCCATCGCGAAGGTGGGGGTCGCGGGTTCGAATCCCGTCGTCCGCTCCAAGGCCTCTCTACCAGTACCGATCCTCTTCAGCCGGGCGTTCGAGTCGGACATGGCATACACGTGGCGTTCCCCGGCGTTAAGCAGCTAGGTCGTTCCATGCGGAAGTTGGACGGAGGTTGGACGGATGTCGGACTGGAATCGAGGCGTCATCGAGGAGTTTCGCGCGAACGAGGGGAGGGTGAGGGCCTTCGCGCGGCAGCCGCTCCTGCTCCTCACGCACACCGGATCCAAGACGGGAATCCGGCGCACGAATCCGCTCGCGTCTTTCCGCGACGGCGATCGATACGTCGTCGTCGCGTCCAAGGGTGGAGCGCCGACGAACCCCGACTGGTACCGCAACCTCTTAGCGAACCCTCGGGCATCGATCGAGGATGGGAAGGAACAGCTCGCCGTCACGGCCGTGCCTGCTGGGCCGGATGAGCGCTCACGTCTGTGGGCGATGATCACCGAGAAGAACCCGGCCTTCGCCGATTATCAGAGGAAGACGACCAGGACGATCCCGGTGGTGATCCTCACACCGGACGGTGCACGAAATGTCGCTGGGCAATCGACTTGACCGAAGCGAGCAGGCAGTCCTTCCTAGGCGCCGCGGTGAACGGCAGATGCGACCCATCGGGGGACCGGCTCAGCGACCAGTAGAGGGATCCCCCCGAGTGGGTGCGGGCATGAGGTCGCCGTCAATGACCCCGAAGACGGGCCATAGCCGGTCGGCCGGTGCACAGACCAAAGCGGATCAGGCGTCCACCTCCAGTGATCGAACGAACACCAGCTCGGGCGATTCGAAGGTGCGTCCTAGATAGACAGTGGCCGGCCCCGGGCACGTTCAGGATCCACACGCCGCCGTTCGGCCGATCCTCTCCGGCGGTCGCTCGACCTCCCCTCACATGAGACCGGCGAGGACGCCCCGGAGGGATCGCGCCATGTCCGCGGCGGCCCCTAGGTCGTCGTCGACCACCGCTGCACCGAGCTGACCGACCAACGCATCGATCTGCGTCCGTCTGACGGGATCGAGCGTCTGCGCGATTCGATCACGGATCCATTCGAGCGTGACCACGTCGCTACGCACGCCACCGCGGGAACCCGCGGTCGCATCCACCAGGGCACGCCGAACCCAGAGCTCGAACCGCATCGTGTCGATGTGGGTGACCGGTCGGTAGCGGAGTTGGAGGTCGTTGCTCGCGTAGGCCGCGTCGATCGACGCCGCGCGGGTCCCCGAACGGTCTCGTGATCCGATCTGTGCGACCAGGCCCTCCAGCGCGTCACGGGTCGGCTTCACGAGCCGGGGCGGCACGTCGCCCGCGCTGAACGTCACCCATGCGTCGAGCATGTTCCGCGCGATGGTCTGCGCTCGCTTCCATTGCGGGGGCGTCGCCAGGTGCGACGCGAAGATGCGATCGGCGCCGTTCGAGATGGTCGTCAGCTCGGCCGGCACGCCGCCGGGCAGCGAGTCCGTCGGGGATGCCAGCGCCATGGCCTCGACGTCGGGACCGTCGGTCGACCGGAACTCGCCGTATCCGGGCGCGAACAGCTTGTCGCTCGGCGCGGCATCCTGGTGGATCTCGGTCGCCACGATCCCGCCCGACACCGGGCCCGACGGGCCGTCGAAGGTCTGGTCGATCCGTGAGATGTGGACCTCTTCGAAGGAGTTGCCCGGGATGTTCTCGGCCCGGTGCGCGTCGCCGACCTGCGGGTCCGACGGCATGATCATCGCGAAGGGGCCATCGATGCCCGCCTGCCACGTTCCTTCGGTGGTGATGATGAACCCGTTGGCGCTGTAGTCGTTCACGTCCTCGCCCAGGTACCACACCGACCCGTCATCGGCCTGCGCGTAGAGATCGATCGCGGTCTCCTGCAGGTTCCCGTCGAGGAAGGCCATGTACTGCGAGACCAGCACGCGCACGCACTGGCCCGGTGTCCACTCGATGAGTCTCGTGAAGGGCAGCAGCGTGGTCTCGGTGTGGAAGACCTTGCCGTCGACGTGCCCGTTCAGGATCGCCGAGTGGAGATCGCTGATCGGGAAGAGCGGGTTGTCCACGGTGGTGGGGTCGCTGAACGGCGCGGCCACGAGGTCGCGGCGCGCGGAGTCCGGCGCGAGCGGGAGGTCGCCGAGACCCGCGACGTCGAGCTGTGCCTGGGTCGGTTGCGGGACGGGCGTCGACGCCGTGGGTTGGCATCCGGTCGGGCCGTTGTTGGGTGCGAGCGACGAGCCCTGGGCCGCGGCGCCGCTCCCCGGCACCGCCGTGGTCGCCAGTGCGAGCACGACGACGGCCAGAGCCCACCGTGCCTTGATGACGTTGCGGAACATGGCGCCCTCCTTGGTCGGATGGTGTTCCATCGTTTTGCTCCTCACCATGCGACTCGGACGATGAGAGCGGCGTGAGCGCCGCGTGAGAGGAAGCTGAATCTACGAGGGAGG
>CBRGMI010000274.1:0-2801 GCA_967797495.1 uncultured bacterium | reverse complement strand
TGTGCACCACGCGGACACGGCGGTCGAGAAGGCCGCGAGGGCGACGGCCGCGAGCAGTCGCATCCGCGGCTCCTGCGAGGGGTCGCCGCCAATCCGGCTCACGAGCTCCTCGGTCACCCCGTTCTCCCACCGCGCGTGCTTGTCGAGCAGGCGCGCCCGGATCGAGGGTGTCTCGTGGGCCAGGCGCTTCGCGGCCACGACGCGGTCCTGGCGCTCCTCGTACAGGTCGATCAGCGTTCGGAGCGCCCCCCGGAGCGCGGAGAACGGCGGTTCCTCGGCGGGACGGGAGGCGAGCATCGCCCGCAGCTCGAGCCCGAGGTCGTCGAAGAACCCGATCACCACGTCTTCCTTGGAATCGAAGTACCGGAAGAACGTCCGGGGGGAGACCTCGACCTGCTCGACGATGTCCTCGATCGTCGTCTCGTCGAACCCGCGCTCGGCGAACAGCCGGAACGCGGCGTCGGAGAGCTCCGTCCGCGTCCGCAGCTTCTTCCGTTCCCTGAGGCCGATCGACGTATCCACGGGCACAGCATAGCACTTGGCGTCGAGTGCAATCTGGCAGGGGTTGCCAAATGGCACCCGACGTTCTATGGTGGGGACCTGTCGGAGACGGAGGTACCGGTCCCATGCAGAGGCCACACGCCAGCATCCCGGGATCGGCGACCCTCGGAGAGGAGTCCGGAACCATGACCGCATACGTGCTCGTGCAGACCGCCACGCAGGACGGCCGGATCGCCAAACTGCTCCGAAGGGTCCCCGGGATCGTGTTCGCCGAAGACGTCCGCGGGCCGTACGACGCGCTCGCGCTCGTGCGCTCCGATGCCGGAGGGGACACGTTCCAGGCGATCGTGGACCAGATCCGCGGGTTGCCGGGCGTGATCCACGCGCTCGCGGCGCCGCTCGCCCGGCAGACCGTGCAGGTTGCGAGCACCACCGCGGCCTGATCGGCCGGTTCGGGTGCGGTCGAACTCGAGCGTCATCGATCGGGCGCCGCCCGAGTGCGTGCTGTCACCGTTCGGCGTTGCGAAGGGCTTCTGCGAACGAGAGCAGCGCCTGATCGATCGCTGATGCCCGGTCTGCGGACGTGATCTCGCCCTTCTCGAGGGCTTCGGACACCTTCTCTCGCAGATCGTCGACCTTCTCGAGCAATCCGTCCACGTCCTCGCCCTTGTCGGTGTCGCGGAGGATCTCGTCGATCGTGTGACGGATGTCATGGTCGAAATGGCCGGTGATCTCACCCGCCTCGATGCCCTCACCAACGGTATCGAGCACGATCGCGGCGGCCTCCTGGGGCGACGGCTGCTCCGGTGCCGGCGAGTTGGTCTCCGCGGGCGACGGCTGCTCCGGTGTGGGTGAGCTGCTGGTCTCTACGGGCGAAGGCTGCTGTGTCGGTGGCGAGGTGCTGAGCTGGGGCGACCGTTGGGACGCATCCGTTCGGCCGTCCGGTTCGGCGCGTGCCAGCATCGCGATGAACAGGAGCGTAGCGAGGCCGCCCACCGCGATGACGCCAGTTCTCCATGCCTTCGGTCCGCGTCTCCGACGCCCGCCTGCGGGCTGGCGAGGCAAGGGTGAGGGTGGCAGTTGCACCGGCGCCATCACCGCGGTCGGCTCGACGCCTTGGCTCAAGGCTGAGGCAAGAGACCTCTGGACCTCTTCTCCGGTCGGCGGGCGGCGGGCGGGATCCTTCTCGAGCATCGCGGCGACGAGTTCGTCCATCGCGGCCGGAACGGCGGGGTTGATCGAGCGAACACGAGGCGCCGGGGTGTGGGTATGCGCATACGAGAGTGCCGCAAGGTCTCCCTCGAACGGCGTCCGGCCGGTGAGCATCTCGAACAGCACGCAGCCCAGGGAGTACAGGTCCGCTCGAGCGTCGACGCGGTCGCCTCGCACCTGTTCCGGCGAGATGTACGCCGCAGTGCCCCGCACGCTCAGGGTCGCGGTGAGCGCCTCGGGCGACAGGAGTCGAGCGATCCCCATGTCCGCAAGCTTCACGCCGCCATCCGGCGGGAGGAGCACGTTCGACGGTTTGACGTCCCGGTGGATGACGCCCTTTCCGTGGGCGAAAGCGAGGGCCGACGCCAGGCGGCTCGCGATCTCGCCTGCTCGTTCGGGCGCGAGCCGGCCCTCCGTGTCGAGCAGCTCCCGGAGCGTCGGTCCTTCGACGAGCTCCATCACGATGAATCGTTCACCGCCGTCGGCCCCGCTGTCGAAGACGGTGATCACGTTCGGGTGTTGGAGGCGGGCGAGGATCTGGGCCTCCTGCTGGAACCGGGCGGCCGAGCGGGGATCCCCATCGTCGAGGAGCAGCTTGATGGCCACCGATCGCCCCAGCAGGACGTCCTCGCCCCGGCGGACCTCGGACATCAGGCTCCGTCCGAGCACGTCCCCCAGCTGGTACCGGCCGCCGATGCGTCGAGGCGTCTGGATATCGGGTCGTCCTTCCTAACGGATCGCGAGACCTCCACATCCCGCGATACCGGCCTGCGCCGCAAGCTCCCGTTCGTCTCTGACGTCCCCGCGAAGCCTTCGCATGGCGCGGGCGACCGCGCGGTTGTCGGTGCCGATGGCTCTCTCCAGGCCCGCGATCGATGCGTTCGTCTCCCCGAAGGCGGAGAGGAACCTGCTCACCGGGACGGCGTCTTCTTCGGGTAGGCCGAGGGCGCGGATCGCGCCGAGCGCCTGGAGTCGGACGTTCCGGGCGCGTTGGAGTTCTCCCCGCGTTGGAGCGCGACTCAGATCCAGGCCCGGGTCCTGCCGCTGCACGGCGGTGCAGGCGTCGTTGGCGCTGGTGGCAAAGTCCG
>CBRGMI010000273.1:0-2872 GCA_967797495.1 uncultured bacterium | reverse complement strand
CCTAGCGCGCCGGCGGGCGGCCCGTCACGTCGCGGGACGGTCCCACCACATCGTGACGATCGGGTGCTCGAGGGGCCCCGCGGCCCAGAGCCCGTCCCGTTCGACCAGCCGCTCGCCGAGCGCCTCCGCGAGCTCGGCGTCGCGATCCGCCGAGAGGCAGAGGCGGCGCCGGATGAACGCGATCGCGTCGTCCCGGCGTTCGAAGCCGCCGGAGCGAGGGACGCGCGACTCGTCCTCGCGACGGACCTCGACGCCGAGCTCGGCGATCGCGGCGAACGCGAGGTCCGCGCTCGGGCCTGTCGGCCGTTCGAGCCCGTGGAAGCTCCGCCACAGGTCCCCCATCCAGACGAGCGGGTGCGCCGACGTGATCTCGACGACGACGCGGCGGCGGGCGTGCGCGTCGAGCGCTCGCACGAACGGCTCGAGCTCGCCGACGTTGTACAGGACGTGGCCGCACACCACGACCTCCGCCGTCGGCGCATCGGGGCTCGCGTCCGGCCACCGGCCCTCGACGGCGCCCGCCCGGACGCCCGCCTCGCGGGCGGACGCGAGGAACCCGGCCACCATCTCGGCCGACTCGTCCACCCCGGTGATCCTGGTCGCGACCGCCGCGAGCGGCAGGGACGTCGCTCCGCCTCCGACCCCCACGTCCAATACCTCGCCCCCCGGCCCGAGGGCCTCGAGCGCGATCCGGGTCGTCGCGTTGGGTTCGGCGGCCGACCGCTCGGCCCGGCTCCGGAACAGCTCCGGCGGGAAGCCCCAGGGCGGCTCTGGCGCCGCGGCCAGGATCTCGTCGGGGATCGCCCAGCCGGCGAGCTCGCGTCGCCAGCGTTCGAGCGCGTTCACCCCTCGAGCTCCGACCGCACATCGTCCGAGTGCTCACCGAGCCGGGGCGGAGGCATCCGGGCGGGCGGGACGCGGCCGTCGACGCGGATCGGATCCGCGACCAGCCGGAGAGATCCTCGCTCGGGGTCATCGATCGTCTGGATCGAGGCCGTGCCCTCGGGGGACGCGAAGACCTCGTCGAGCGTTCGGACCGGCGCGCAGGGGACCGACGCGGCCTCGAGCGCCGTGAGCCACTCGGCCGCGGGGCGTCGCGCGAGCTCCTCCGAGACGATCGGGATCAGCTGGTCGCGGTTGCGAACTCGGTCCGCGTTGGTCGCGAACCGCTCGTCGGACGCGAGCTCGGGCCGCCCGATCACGCCGCAGGTCCGCTCGAAGAGCCGGTCGTTCCCCGCGGCCAGGATGAACGGCCGGTCGGCGGCCTCGAACAGCTGGTACGGCACGATGTTGGGATGCGCGTTGCCGAGCGGCTGCGGCACGAGACCCCCGAGCAGGTAGTTCGCGGCCTGGTTGACGAGCGCGGCGACGCTCGCGTCGAACAGCGACACGCTCACGCGTGATCCGCGTCCGGTCGCGTTCCGCCCGAGGAGCGCCGCCTGGATCGCGTTGCACGCGTAGAGACCGCAGATCACGTCGAGGAGCGCGACCCCGACCTTCGTGGGTTCGCCACCCGGGTGCCCGGTGAAGCTCATCAGGCCCGACAGGGCCTGGACGATGATGTCGTAGCCCGGGCGCGCGGTCTCGTCGCCCTCGCCGAACGCCGTCAGCGAGCAGTAGACGAGGCCGGGGTGCTCCGCCGACAGCGAGGCGTGATCGAGCCCGAAGCGCTCCATCAGGCCGGGCCGGAAGTTCTCGACGACGACGTCCGAGGCCAGGGCGAGCCGGCGAGCGGCCGATCGCCCGTCCTCGGTCCCGAGGTCGAGCGTGACCGAGCGTTTGTTGCGGTTCAGCGAGAGGAAGTAGGCGGCGTCCCCACCGACGAACGGCGGCCCCCAACCGCGCGTGTCGTCGCCGGTCACGGGGCGTTCGACCTTGACCACGTCCGCGCCGAGGTCGCCGAGCAACATCGTCGCCAGCGGACCCGCCAGCACCCGGGAGAAGTCCGCGACTCGGATCCCGGCGAGCGGGAGTCCGATCGGGACATCGTCGTCGGGTGGCAAGGAGCTCCTCGAGATGGGAGGCCAAACGAGCGGCGCCGCCGGAGCCCGAAGGCTCCAGCGGCACCAGAAGATTTGTACACCGGCGGCGGTCCGACGGTCAAATCGTCCGTTCGGTTTTGTCACTCTTTGTCGAGGGGCGCCCGGCCGATGGTCGAGCGATCGGATCGGTCCATGCGCTCTCCACCGCCGGGGGTGGCCAACCGGCGCGGAATCCGACACGATGACCCGCGTGAACGAGGAGAGCCTCCAGCGGGCCAACGCGTTCCTCGCCGCCGTCGCGGCCCGGGCGACGCCGGGGGAGCTCGTCGACCTCTCGCCGGCCGAGCTCGGCAAGGAGATCGGCGTCGTCGAGCCGCTCGCGGCGGCGAGGGCGGTCCGCGCCCTGCTCGCGCGGCGGCGGCTCGAGGCCGTCGACGGCCGGTACCGCCTTCTGGACGTGGCCCCGATCGAGGCGGGCGAACGCGAGCAGGTCCCGAGACCACGCCGGGCCGCCCGACGCCAGCCGCGGCCGAGCCGGCAGGAGCAGAGTGGCCGCCCGACCTACTCCGAGATCGGGCGCGAGGTCGTCGAGCGCACGATCGAGCTCGGGCGCGAGGTGGGAACCCTGCGCGGCGCGCTGCGGGCGGCGCGTGAGGAGGCTCGGGAGTCGAGGGAGGCCTGGGAGGAGGCCGATCGCCGGGCGCAGCGACTCTCGGTCAAGGTGAAGGAGCTCGAGGCGCGCGCCGAGATGGCCGAGACGAACCTGCGCACCCTGCTCGCGGCGGCCAGGGGCACGGGGCGCGACGCGACCCTGGGCGACACCGAGATGGAGGCGATCCTCGGCGTCCTCAAGGGCGAACCGGGCGAACCCGGCGAACCGGGCGAACCGG
>CBRGMI010000272.1:0-2877 GCA_967797495.1 uncultured bacterium | reverse complement strand
CTCCTAGGTCGTGCTTCGGAAAGCGAACGCGCGTGACACGGGTCGATGCTCGAGCCACACCATGCAGGTCGACTCACCAAGCTAGCAAGGCGGTCAGGCCGACCGGTAGAGCATTCGGAGCGGCGGCGACGCCGTGCGAACGCAAGCTTCAGCTGAAGACGCGAACGTTCGATCTGAGCTCGAGGAACGCTAGCTCGCGGCGAAGCTCGTGTGCATCCCCTGCTGGTAATGGCCGGGGAGGTTGCAGATCAGCACGTAGCTGCCGGCGTCCAGGTTCACCGTCAGCGACTCCGAGCTGCCGCCCTCGATGTCCTCGATCTCGTCGACGAGCGTGACGCCTTCGCCCGCCTCGTCGACGTCGCCGTTCTCGTCCGTCGGCAGCTGGTCCGGGGCGAGGTCGGTCTGGAACACGACGAACTCGTGCGTCTGCTCGGCGTCGTTGGTGACGTCGAAGGTCACCTCTCCCGCCGATGCGCTGTCCGAGTCCAGCGTGATCGAGAAGTCGGCGAGCGTCGCGCTGACCCCGCCCTCGTCGTCACCGCAGTTCGCGGTTACGAAGGCGAGCCCCAGGATCATCGGAACGGCCAGCCACCGTCGTCCATGCCGGGTCACGGGTGCCTCCTTTCGGGCGTCGCACACTCTTCGCGGGACAAACTCACGCCGCGGTGAATGTAGGCACACCGTTCGGACGTCGGGGGGTCCATGACGCCGGCGTCATGGAACCGTCACCCCACGCTCATCCGCCCTACGTGCGCGGATGACGGCTTCGTCACGAACGATGGCTCGCCCACGCGTTCCGGCCTAGCATTTGGCTCGTGTCACGCGTCCTGGTGGTCGACGACGAGCCGATGATCGTCGGCTTCGTCTCACGCGCCCTGTCCGCGGAGGGCTTCCAGGTCGACGGGGCCACGAACGGCGCCCGCGGTCTCGAGCTGGCCAAGACCGGAGGGTACGAGCTTGTCGTGCTGGACCTGCTTCTTCCGACCATCGACGGCGTGACGGTCCTCCAGGAGCTCATGGAGTCCCGCCCGAGCCAGCGCGTCTTGGTCCTGTCGGCGCTGTCGGACGTCGAGACCAAAGTGCGCTGCCTGGAGTTCGGCGCCTCGGACTACGTGTCGAAACCCTTCTCGCTCGCGGAGCTCGTCGCGCGGATCCGCGCCCGCCTTCGACAGCCGGCCTCGGGTCCTGACCGGCGGGTGCTTCGACTGCGGCGGGTAACGCTCGATCTGACGCGTCGGGTCGCCAACTCAGGTGACGGTCCCGTTGCCCTCAGCGAGCGCGAGTTCCTCCTGCTCGAGTACCTGATGCGCAGGGACGGCGACGTCTGCACGCGACAGCGCCTGCTCGCCGACGTGTGGGGCTACTCGTTCGATCCCGGGAGCAACGTCGTGGACGTGTGCGTGGGGCGGCTCCGTGCCAAGCTCGGAGCGGACGTGATCGAGACGGTGCGAAATGTCGGGTATCGCTTCGACGCTCCGTAGGAGTTGGGTCGAGGTCGCCTGGGGGGCCTTCGCGGCGGCCAACGTCGCGGTCATCGTGATGCTCACCGACTGGGAGACGATCCCATTTCACTTCGTGTGGGTCAGCCTCACCCTGGTCTACGGCTTCCGGCTGTGGCGGCTTCGCACCACGATCATCCTGCTCGTTGTGGTGATGGCGGTCACAAGTGCCGCGCTCGCGTGGACGGTCACGCGCGGCAGCGAACGACCGGACGAGCTTGCAGAGGTTCCACTCATGGCGGCAATGTTCGTCGCCATGGTGTGGCACGCGCACCGCAGGCAGTCGGCGATCGAGGAGGCGAGGCGGCACGCCGAGTCCGAGCACCGGCTGGTCGAGGGCCAGCGCGCCTTCGTTCGCGACGCCTCGCACGAGCTGCGGACGCCGATCACTGTCGCGCGCGGCCACGCCGAGCTGATCCGCAACTCGGGCGTTGACGGACAGGTCGGTAAGGATGCCGGCGTCGTCCTCGACGAGCTCGGACACCTGTCGGAGCTCTCGGAGCGTCTGCTGATCCTGACGGCCGCGGAGGATCCGGGCTTCCTATCTACTGCCGACATCGAGGTCGAGCCGCTCGTCGTCGAGCTCATGCGCCGGTGGAGCCCGACGGCGGAGCGCGCGTGGCAGGTTCAGGTTACGGCCGAGGGAACAATCCGCGCCGATCGCGAACGCCTGGAGACCGCGCTCGACGCGTTGATGGAGAACGCGGTCAACGCGACGGACGAGGGGAACGTGATCTGTGTCGGCAGTCGAGGAGAGCGGGACGTCTTCGTCCTCGAGATCTCGGACGAGGGCAGGGGCATCCGCGCCGAGGACCTCCCAAGGATCTTCGAACGCTTCTCGAAGATCGGGTCGGACCGATCGAGACGGAACGGCGGGACGGGCCTGGGCTTGTCCATCGCGAAAGCGATCGTCGACGCCCACGGCGGGTCGATCGAGGTCGAGAGCGAGGAGGGTCGCGGTGCGACCTTCCGCATCACCCTGTCGGGGTTCCACCCAGTCACCGCCTGACCCCCGTCGATCGACACCGATGGACCGATCGGCGTCGGTACCTACTTCCGCGCGAAGTGGACAAAAGAGCCCAGTGGCGGACTTGCCTCATCCTCTTCTCATCCGCGGGTGCTAGCTTCGGAGTCGTCCGACGGGTCGGACGTCGTCAACGTCACCGACACGCCGGACTTCGAGGACCTGGCTGATTGGGGTACACATGGTCGCAGGTGCACCGGTCCGTGGCTTCGAGCCACATCTTGACCTCGGTTGCGTGTGCGATCAGGGCATCGACCTCCGGCAGCTTGCGGCGAGCCAATTCCTTCAACTGCGTGTGGGCGGGTGCGCCGCCATCGGTCGCCTCGAACAGAACCCGGATCTCCTCGAGTGAGA
>CBRGMI010000271.1:0-2888 GCA_967797495.1 uncultured bacterium | reverse complement strand
GTGCAGTAGACGAGGTCGTCGGGCCGGAGCGCCGCCGCGAACCCGGCCGCGACCGCCTCCTGCCCCAGCGCGAGGTGCGACGTGCCCTTGATCAGCCCCTCGAGGAACAGGTCCTGCGCTCGCTTCTCGAACAGGCGCGCCTCCTGCATCATCCGATACATCCCGAGGCGAACCTGCTCGTCGGCGACCGGTTCCGTGGTCGTGCTCACTCGCGCCCTTCCGGATCAGTACTCGTTGGCGACCATCAGCTCTTCGCACGGGAAGAGCGTGATGATCTTGGGCCCCTCGGCCGTCACGACGACCTCCTCCTCGATCCGCGCCGCCGATCGTCCGTCCGTTGCGGGACAGTAGGTCTCGAGCGCGAAGAGCATGCCCTCCTTGAGCTCGATCGGCTCGTCGAACGAGTTCAAGCGGCTGATGATCGGTCGTTCGTGCAGACCCACGCCGACGCCGTGGCCGAACTGCAGGCCGAACGCGTCGAACTCGTCCTGGAACCCGAACTCCTCGGCCTTGGGCCACACCGCTGCGAGCTGATCGGTGGTGTTCCCCGGCTTCACGAGGTCGATAGCGGCGTCCATCCATTCGCGCGACCGCGAGAAGGCGTCCCGTTGCGCCTGCGTCGCGCGCCCGACGACAAACGTGCGGTAGTAGCAGGTCCGATAGCCGTTGTTCACGTGGATGATGTCGAAGTACGCCTGATCGCCCGGACGGATCAGCCGGTCGGAGAAGACGTGCGGGTGCGGGCTGCACCGCTCCCCCGCGATCGAGTTGATCGCCTCGACGAACTCGGAGCCCATCTCGTACAGGCGCTTGTGGGCGAGTGCCACGACCTCGCTCTCGCGGACGCCCGGCTTGAGGAACTCGAAGATGTCGTGGTACACGCCGTCGACCATCGCGCAGGCCTGGGTGAGCAGCGTGATCTCGTCCGGGCTCTTGATCTCGCGGGCGAGCATCATCACCTGTTGCCCGTCGCGGACGTCGAGCCCCGCGCGCTGGAGCTCGAGGAACACCGTGGTCTCGGCCACGTCGACGCCGAGCGGCATGTCGGCCAGGCCGTCCTCCTTGAGCACCGAACGGAGCTCCTCGGCGGCTCGCCGTTGGAGCCCGACGGCCGGGGAGATCGCGCCCTGCAGGCCGGTGTTGCCGCCGACCGAGTTCGTCTCGTCGTACCACTGAGGGAGCTGGAGTCGGTGCGCCTTCGCCGCGGACCCGAAATCCCAGATCCGCGGCGGACCCGTCCTCGTGATCAGCGCGTACCGCTCGCCCTTGTTGAACGCCCAGTACCCGATGTGGGTGCTCGTGGCGTAGCGGATGTTGCTGGTCTCGAACAGCAGGATCGCGCCGAGATCGGACGCTTCGAGCTGTTCGCGAACGCGAGCGAGCCGGTAGTCACGGAGGCGTCCGAAGTCGACGCGGTTCTCCCAGTCGACCCCGTGCAGGCCCGGTGACGGGGTGGTCGCGACCGGGAACTCGTCCATGACCTGCCCTCCGATCCGTCCGCGTTCGGTGGGGTGTTAAGGGTGAATGATATGCACACACCGTCGGCGGCTGCATCTCTGCCTGGGCAGCGCGGTGCCGGTAGCGCTTCCGAGGCAACCTGTGTAGTGTCCCTGAACGGTGTGAGGGGCGCTCGGATCAGGCGTGTGTTCGAGAGCGGCCGGGGGAGGGACCTCGCGGACCTCCGTCGTTGGCCGGGGCTCCGCGCCGGAGCACGGACGATGCGCGAGGTCCGGGCGTGACCCGCAAGGTCCTGCTCGCCGGCGGGTGCGTCCTCACGCTCGGCGCCCGGACTCCCAATCACCAGCAGGCCGACGTCCTCATCGACGGCGCGGTGATCGCCGAGGTCGGCACCGGCCTTCGGGCCCGGGACGCCGAGCAGGTCGACGCCACCGACACGATCGTCATGCCGGGCTTCGTCGACACGCATCGCCACGCCTGGACGTCGCTGTTCCGCAACATGGGCGACCGCGACCCGAACGCCGACCTGGCGGGGGCCGGTCCCGACGGTTTCGGACCCGACGACGTGTACGCCGCCACCCTGATCGGCCTGCTGGGCGCCGCCGAGGCCGGTATCACCACGGTCGTCGACTGGTCGCACGCCGGCGACGACGACGACCTGGCCGAGGCCGCGCTGCGCGCGCACGAAGATGCCGGCCTGCGGACCGTCTTCGTGTACACCGGCGGGGGCGCCGGGCTGCGGGAGCGCGTGGGCCGTCTCACTCAGTCGGCGGGGCCGACCACCACGATCGCGTTCGGCAGCGTGGCTCCCGGGGCGGCCGGGCTCGATGCCGCCGCCGCCGAGTGGGCGTCCGCCCGAGAGCTCGGCCTCCGCATCCACGTCCATGCCGGTCCGAACGGCATCTCGTCCGCCGCCCCGCTGCTCGGCGAGGACGTCACGGTCGTTCACGGATCGTCACTGCAGCCCACGGACGTGGATGCGATCGCGTCCTCAGGCGCGGCGATCTCGCTCGCGCCGGTGAGCGAGATGACCGGCGGCTCCGGATCGCCGCCGATCCAGCACCTGATCGACAACGACGTGCGGCCAGGCCTCGCGGTCGACGACGAGCGCATCGCGCCCGGCGACCTGTTCGCGCAGATGCGGGCGGCGATCTCCATGCAGCACGCCACGGTGTTCGGGCAGAAGCTGGCGGGCAAGGGCGGCGTCCCGAAGCTGATGACCACGCGGAACGTCATCCGCTTCGCGACGATCGACGGCGCACGGACCGCGGGGCTGCGCGGCGTGAGCGGGTCCCTGGAGGTCGGCATGCAGGCCGACGTCCTCGTGCTGCGGGCCGACCGCCCGAACATCTTCCCGATCAACGACCCGATCGGCGCGGTCGTCTGGGGCATGGACACATCGAACGTCGACCGGGTGTTCGTCGGCGGGA